>JANOCF010000545.1:0-10616 GCA_031412055.1 Holophagales bacterium
GGGCAGAGAGAGCCAGGGTGGAGACCAGCAGCAGGGAAAGACTCGTCTTCCTCATCATGTCCTCCTCAAAAGAAGGCGCCAGGTGCGGCGCCGTGAATGGCCGGGCAATCTGCCCTACCTCTACCGGTGCGCCGTCCCGCGGAAACGCGCCCTGCCGTAAGCTTGACGGGCATGAGCCGCCTCCTCGCTCTCTGGCTGACGCTCCTGGCTTCCTTCTGGATGACCCGGGCGGTGGCGTCGGCCCTGCTCTTCGGGAACGCGGACCGGACCTACGAGGGCTTCTTTCAGCTCGTCGCCGTGCCCATCGTCCAGGCGCTGCTCGTGGCCTGGGCCACCCGCCGGCCTGGCCGGCCCGCCCATCTTCTTCCGGTGAGGATCGCGTTCCGGCGGCCCGACCTGCGGGCGATCCTGCTCCTCGACGCGATCGTGATTGTCCTGGGTGTGATGCTGCCGGGGATCTCCTGGTTCAGCCTGGCCCAAGGGAGGAATCTGCCGAGCGCCTGGGTCGCGCTGAAGGCAATCGCCGCGGGCTCGGTCTTCGTTCAGCAGGCGCGCGAGCCCTCGGAGCGGGCTCCGCAGTGGCTCCAGGCGCTCGCGGCGGCGCTCTTCAGTCTTGGATTGGCCATCTTCCTGGACGCAGTCCGCCCTCTGCCGGCTCTGCTCTTCCCCGCCCAACCCCGCCTATTGCGGTGGATTCTAGTCAACGGTGCCATTCTGGCCGGTGGGACAGCGATCCTGTTCCAGGTGCAGCGCGTGCTCCGCCGGGGACGGACCGCGGCCGCACTGGCGCTCGACTTTACAATCGGTCTGGCTCTCGTCGCAGCGCTCATCTCCGCCGTCCACGTGTTCCGGCACCCCTTCCTGATCGAGCCCTGGGCCTCCCTCGCGGCCTCTTGCAACTCCCTGGCGGTAACCGCAGCCCTCCTCGCCGCACTCTTGTCCCGAGACCGCCCAGATTTACCTTCGGAGGCCTTTGCCACTGATGAAAACGGTTCTAAAAGCGGTGAGGAGGCGGTAAAAAAGGGCTTTGAGGTCAATCTTGACCTTTTTTGAGGAAGTTTAACTACCCCCCTTGACCTATCCTGAGGACCTTTGAGGGAGTGCTTGGTTACTCTAGCATCACTGAAGGCGACGCTGAATCGGTCGCCAGTTGACATGCGGTTCTTTGAAGTTGTTCGGAGGGAGCTTCAACTTTCTTGTAGTCTGTAGTCTTGAGGGGCGTTGTAGATCTTTTGAAGTTTGTCGGTCTGTAGTCTTGAGGGAGCTTTGCAGGTTTCTTGAAGTATGTAGGTCTGTAGTCTTTGAGGGAGTTTGCAGGTGTCTTTGAAGTATGTCGTTTGTAGTTTGGAGGGAGAATGTAGTCTGTAGTTCTTAGGGTTGAGGTTGAGGTGGTCAGATAAGGCCCGGGGTTCCATCCCGGGCTTTTTCTTTTGGGGCGGATAAACTCCCCCAATGTTCTACGAACGGCACCGCTAAAGGTTTAAGGTCTCCACCGATCCGGCCGGTAGCGGTTCCCCTCGGGCAGCAACACCCGCCAGCGATGCTCCAGGACGGAGACGGCAGCTGCGGCAGCTCCAGCCCGAGCTGCGAGCCCCCCGGGGATGGCCCGCTCCACCACGGACACGACCTCCACCTCCGTCACCGTGCCTCGGAGAGCGACGGCGCGCCCGCACATCGGGCCGGATCGAGGACCGACATGAGGCCGCCCGGCGCGCCCTGGAAGAGGACCGCGGCCGTGGCCGAGGACGGGGAGGAGGAGAGAAAATCTAATCGGCAGAGACAGTTGAGCCCGGCCGAAGGGTGCCGGCCGGGCTCTGCGATCCAGAGGATTGGCTCGATGCTCCGGATTTCCGTCCGGAGATCAAGAAACTGAAGTCAGGCGGTGATGCCTTCGCCTTCCATCATGGATTCCTCGTCGGGAACGGCGGCTTCCCGCCGCCTGAAGACCTTGGCCAGCTCCAGGAGCGGACCGGTCATGAACGTGGTCACCAGCGCCATCAGGACCATGGCGGTGAAGATCTCGCGGGAGAGGATACCGAGGTCATACCCGAGGTTGAGCACGATCAGCTCCATCAGGCCGCGGGTGTTCATGAGCGCGCCGATCGCGAACGAGTCGCTCCACCTCATGCCGGTCCAGCGCGCGGCCAGCGCGCCGCCGCCCAGCTTGCCCGCGACCGCAACCGCGATGACCACGGCGCAGACCAGCCAGCTCCCCATGTCGTCGAGGAGACCGATCTGGGTGCGCAGGCCGGTGAAGGCGAAGAAGAGCGGCATGAGCAGGACCGAGACCAGGACCTCCAGGCGCTCGCGCAGGGCCTTGCGGAACGCCTTGCTCGTGGGCGCGACCACTCCGGCCAGGAAGGCGCCGAACAGGGCGTGGATGCCGATCAGCTCGGTGAACCAGGCCGCCGCGAACGCGAACACCAGCGTGCCCGCGATCAGGCCCTTGCCGTGAGCCTCCTTGCCCAGGGTCCGGTCGACCCAGGGACGGACGACGTAGACCATGGCGCCGACGAAGGCGAGCGCCAGCCCGATCGTCAGGAACGCCGAGCCCATGCCGCTCGCCTGTACGAGGGCCACGACAACAGCCAGGAGGCACCAGGCCGTGAGGTCGTCGACCGCGGCGCAGGCGAGCGAGGTGCTGCCCAGCGGTGTCTTCGTGAGCTTGCGCTCTTCGAGGATGCGGGCCAGCACGGGGAAGGCCGTGATGCTCATGGCCACGCCCATGAACAGGGCGAACGACGAGAAGGGCACGCCCGTCGGGGCCTGGGAGCTGTAGAGGAACAGCGCCAGCGCCACGCCGAGGAGCAGCGGCAGCAAGATGCTCGCGTGGCTGACCATCACCGCCGCGTGCGCCTTCTGCCGCAGGTGGGACAGGTCGAGGTCCATGCCCACCAGGAACATGAAGAGGACGACCCCGAGTTGGCTGAGCAACTTGAGAGAGCCCATCGAGGAGGCCGGAAAGACGAAGTCCATGGCTCCCGGAAACAGCAGCCCGAACAAGGAAGGGCCGAGCAGAATGCCTGCCACCATCTCGCCGATCACGGGCGGCTGCTTGATCCGCGCGAACAGCGCGCCCATGAGCCGGGTCGCGGCCACGATCAGGGTCACCTGGAGGAGCAGAATGCTCAGCGGGTCCTTGAGGCTCTCCAGCAGGGGCGCGACGATCGACGAAGCACCTTCGTGCGCCGGTGCGGCCGAGCGGATCTCCACGGGGGCGGCAGCGGTCTGGGCGGTCTGGAGGCCCGCGCCCAGGTTCAGCAGCACGGAGATGCCCACCGCGGAGACAGCAATCAGGACTACGTAGAACAGCAGATTCTTACGCATGGACGGACCCTCCCCGCAAAAGCAGATTAACAGATGATGTGCACCAGCGAGAGTAGAGTGTGGTCCTGCGATCAGACCGGGACAGCGGAGCCGGTCAAGCCACGGTGCGCGCCGCAGGAGAGACCGGCTCGACGGCCGGAGTCCCGAGCGGCAGGGTCACGGTGAAGGCGGCTCCTCCTTCAGGAGCGGTCGTCGCCACGTCGATCTCCCCGCCGTGCGCCTTGACCATGTTGCGCACGGTGACCAGGCCCAGGCCGATCCCTTGCCTCTTGCCCGTGGCGAAGGGCTCGAAGAGATGGTCCGCCAGCTCGCGGGGGATGCCCGGTCCGCTGTCGGCCACCCGGATCGCCAGCGAGTCCCCGTCCACCCAGGCACGGACGAACACCCGCTTCGGCCCCGAGCCCGGCATCACCGCCTCCCGGGCATTGCGCAGCAGGTTCTCCAGAACCCGCTGCATCCGGTCCCGGTCGAGCGAGACTCGCAGCTCGTCGTCCACCCGGAGATCGACCTCGGTGGCGATGCCCCGCTCTTCCAGGTCGGCGGCCAGCGGCATCAGGGCCTGCTCCAGGAAGCGCCGGGCCGGCACCGCCTCCAGCAGCAACGTCGGCGTGCCCCCGCGCGCGAAGTCGAGGATCTCCTCGATCATCCGCCGCAGACGGTCCGCGGCGAGCCGCACCTGCTCCAGCTCCTCCGCCATGACCTGCTCGCCGGTCCGCACCGCCAGCGCGTGCGCCAGGTCGGCGTTCCCCTTGAGCAGCGTCAGCGGGTTGCGCAGGTCGTGCACCAGCGAGCTGGTCATCTGGCCGATGGCCACCAGCCGGCTCTCCCGCTCGTGGAGCTGGCGCTCGGTGTCGCGGATGCGGAGCTGCGCGGCGATGCGCGCCTCCAGCTCCCGCAGGGCGAACGGCTTGATGACGTAGTCGTCCGCCCCCACCTCCAGCCCCTCGACCACGGCCTCGGGGCCGGCCCGCGCCGTGAGCAGGATCACCGGCGTCGCGGCCAGGCTGGGGTCGGCCCGCAGGCGTCGGCAGAGCTCGAGCCCGTCCATCTCCGGCATCATGACGTCGGCCACGATGATGTCCGGGGTGGACCGCCGCGCCGCCGCGAGGCCGTCCACGCCGTCGGCCGCCGTCTCCACCCGGTACTTGCGGGCCAGGTGATCGGCCAGGAAGCTGCGCAGCTCGTCGTTGTCCTCCACCACGAGGAGGCGCGGCGCGCTCGCGGGCGCCTCCTGCCGGACCGCACGATCCCCGCCACCGCCGCGCAGCCGCGGCAGGTCCACATCGGCCAGCAGGGTCTCGCGCAGGGAGCGGCGGGCGACCTCGCGGGCGGTCAGCGTCTCGGTCCGGGCCAGGGCGAGCTGATCCTCCCGGCGGCGCGGCTGGCGCCGGCGCTCGGAAGGCAGCCGCGCCTCGCGGGGGAGCTCCACCCGGAAAGTCGAGCCCTTGCCGGGCTCGCTCTGCGCCAGGATCTCCCCGCCATGGAGACGCGCCAGCTCCCGCGAGAGAGAAAGGCCGAGTCCGGTCCCTCCCGACGAGGTCCCCTCCACCTGGTGGAAACGGTCGAAGATCCGCTCCAGCTCGTCCCTGGGGATGCCCAGGCCCGTGTCCTCTACCTCGAAGCCGACCCACTCGTCCGCCAGGTCGATCTGAATGCCCCGCACGACCACCCTTCCACCCTCGGGCGTGAACTTGAGGGCATTCGAGAAAAGGTTCGAGGCGATGATCTCCACCTTTTCGACGTCGAAGGAGCCTTCCGGAAACGAGTCGAGACCCTGGGACACCAGGGCGACACCCCGGCGCTGCGCGAGCGGCAGGGCCGCGGCCACCAGCTCGGACAGGAGCGTTCCGATGTTGCCCGGCTCCGGCTCCAGGCGCAGGCGGCCGGCTTCCAGCCGCGCGCTCTCCAGCAGGGCGTCCACCTGCCGGAGCAGGCGGCGGGCGTTGGCGACCATGGATCCGTAGAGACGCTGGTGCTCCGGGTCCTGGGACTCGGCCTGGAGGCTCTCCAGAGGTCCGAGGATGAGAGTCAGCGGCGTCCTCAGCTCGTGGCTGACATTGGCGAAGAAACGGCTCTTGGCCCGGTCCAGCTCCTTGAGCTCCTCGTTGGCCGTCTCCAGGCGGAGCCGGAGCGACAGGTCGCGCCGGCGGGTCCTCCGGCTCGAGAGCGTGGCGAGCCAGGTGAACACGGCCGAGCCCAGCAGGAAGCAGAACGGCCCCGCCATCTGCCGCGACGGGCCGTGAATCGCCAGGTTGATCCCCAGGTCCGTGGCCATGATCAGCGCGCTCAGCAGGGCCGCGACGCTCAGCTCCCAGGGCAGGAAGAAGCCGACCACGAACAGGACGATCATGTTGCCGGCGAAGTAGTTGCTGAAGAATCCGCCGAGCTGGACCGACATGAACGCGATGCCCGCGGCCGAGGCCAGTGCGGACAGCATCACCATCGGCTGGGCCAGGCTCATGGCCTGCCGGGAGTACACGGCCGCGAGCGAGATCAGATAGAGGACACAGACCCCGGCGCGGATCGCCAGGAACCTCGGAGCCAGATCCGGAGCGACCGCGAAGTCGAGCAGCCCGAACGCCGGGTAGAGGACGAGCGTGATCTTGAGCAGGAAGCGGGAATGCTCCAGGAAGAGCCGCCGGGTCTCCGCCCGGAAAGCCGCCTCGAAGCCGGGCACCCGTGGAGCACGCGGCAAGGCTACTTCTCTGCCCGCACCAGGATCGCGGTCGGCGGCGAGCCGAAAGCGTGGAACGCGTGGGCGCGGGCGAAACCCGCCTCGCTCACCAGGGCGGTCAGCGCCCCGGTATCGAGGAAGCGGAATCGGCCGTCCTCCTCCAGCTCGATGAGACGGCTGACCATGTTCCCGTAGTGCCGCAGCGCCTCCATCTTGCGCTCCATCTGCCGATCTCCCTGCTGCCCCTGGCGCAGCAGGATCTCCACTCCCTCGGAATAGAGCTTGGAAGGGTCGAAGTTCGGGCGGATCGAGGAGACCACCAGCGTGCCCCCGGGCTTGAGGAGACGGTGCATCTCCCGCAGGGTCGCCAGGGCGTCGTACAGGTACGGCAGGACCAGCGAGCAGCCGATGCGGTGAAAGGAGGCATCGGGCAGGTCGAGCTGAAGCCGGGCCGTGGAGTCGCCGAAACGCAGGTTCTGGAAGCGGAGGTCGCGAGCCGACACGGCCAGCCTCACACCGGGCTGCAGGTCGTCCCCGATGGTCCGGCCCAGGAGGAAGCGGGACGCCCGGCCGATCTCCAGCACGGTCTCCACCTCGCGCTCGTCCAGGTCCGGACAGACCTCGCGCACGCGGGCCGATGTCGCCGATATCGCCAGCCCCGAGGGAGACCCGCGCAGGATGGCGTGGATCTCCTTGCCGTAGCGCGCCGAGATCTTGCGGGCCAGGGCGAGGCTCATCCCCTCCACCCGGTCCACCAGACCCTCCAACCCGTGGAGATGGCCGTTGAGGAAGTCGGCGACCGCCGAGAAGCGCGAGACCTCCAGGTCGGCCACCATCCCCTGGCAGGGCACGCTCGTTCCGGTCAGGCCGCGCTGATCGAGCCAGGAGCGGACCTTCTCCTGCGTTCGCGCCACGCCCTCGGGCACGAGATCGAGAACGGTGACCGATCCCGGCGCGGTGCCCGGCGCGTAGGCGTCGAGCATCGCCAGGATCAGGTTGCCCGTGCCGCAGCCGAAGTCGGCCACGTCCTCCCCGGGCCGGGGGTCGAGCAGCTCCACCTGTCGGGCCAGGAAGAGCGGGTACTCGGGGTGCTCCAGGAGGATGTCGTAGCCCACCTCGTCGTCCGGGCCACCCAGGAGATGCTCCTTCCAGAACTCCTCGGCGTTGCCCAGCTCCATGCGCCGGACCCGCGCCCACTCGGCCTCGCTCTGGCGGCTGAGGCGGGCGAGATCGGGGTCCCTGGCTGGCTTGTCGATGCCGAAGATGTGCTTGGAGATGGACTCGCTGACCAGCTTGAACAGCTCGATGGCCTCCGCACCGCTCTTGAGGATGTGGCCGGTGGCGCACTCGAACACCTCGCGCACGCCGCCGCCCGGAGCGTCCAGCATGGCGCGCACCCGGGAGCGGGTGACCCAGCAGTCGTAGGTCCCGAGAATCCAGACCACCGGCGCGGTGATGCGGCTGAGATCGCGCCGGGCATCCTCCAGGAAGGCCATGCCGGACTTTAGAGCCTGGCCGTAGACGGTCGCCCCGTGCATGGGCCGGCCGTGGATCAGGACGGTCTCGGGTCCCTCCCCTTTCTGGTACGCCTCGAAGAGATCGAGCCCGGCCAGGTAGTTGCGCATCACGTCCTGGGCGTCCGGGCAGCCGAACGGCGCCACCCAGAGGTCCACGGGCGCGGAGCGGGACGCAGACTCCAACACCACCTTGCGCGCCGGGATCGCCGACAGCGAGAGGCTCACGAGCACCCGCTTGGCCGGCCGGAAGCGGCGCTCCAGATACTGGAGGGACGCCTCGGTGTCAGCCGCGAGATGGCCGAACGTCCAGTGGTAGTAGGGCCGGTCCTCGGCCACCAGGCGGGAGTCCATGGCGCTCTCGCCCACGATGTGCGAGGCATCGAAGCGCAGCACCACCACCTTGCGATCGTTGATTCCACTCCCGCCACTGCCTCCACTGCCTCCACTGCCTCCGATACTGTCGACAATCGTGCGCGCCAGGAGCCCGAACACCTCCTTGCGCTTGAGGATGGCAGGCGCGACCACCACGGCCACATCCGGCCGCGCGTCGGGATCCGACGTGTCGAAATTGGCGTCCACGATCCCGGCGACCGTCTGGCCGGAGCGGTTGCGGTAGCGCACCACCTCGACTAGGTCCGCCGTGCTCCGGTCGGGCCGCCGGACGAACTTGGCGACCTTGCCTCCCAGAAAGGAGACCGTGCGCGTGAGCCGGGCCGCGAGGCCGCCCTTGAGCTCGTGGCGCTTCAGATCCTGGAACGCATCGCGGTCCACGTCGCCGCCGAAGCGGAGCCCGGCCCGGAGCGTGCCATCGTCCGTGGCAGCCACGTAGCGCACCGCCGCTCCGGACACACGGCGGCGCTCTCCTGCCACCTCCAGCGTGAAGGAGGGCAGTTGGGCGCCGGGGATCCAGGCGGCTTCGGCGGGCAGCCGCACCGAGGCCCCGCCGTCGCTCAAGTCGAGCACGGGAAGCCGCAGCCGCCCGCTCGGAACGTGCGCTGCGGCGAGCTCGCACCAGGCGTTGTCCGGCCGGGTGGCGCGGCGGCCGGTACGGCGCTCGGTGAGGTAGATGCGCTCGGGCACCAGCAGTGCCGGCCGGTCGCCAGGCTCGGCCACGATCGCCTCAAAGGCGTAATGAAGCGGCGGGTCGGCAAAGGCCAGGTAGACCGCGCGGTGGTTCCTGGAGAGGGGAAGGTCGAGCCGCAGCCGGTCGGCAATGTCCTCCGGCGCACCCGGCTCCCCTGCTTCCCAGGCCACGATCCGGCAGGTCCGGGGCTTGAAGCCGCGCCCGGTCTCGACCGCGGTCATGGGAAGCGCCCGGTCGAAAGCCGAGCGGAGGATCGCCTCCACCTCCGACTGCTCGCCCAAGGGGAGGAGGTTGCCCGGAATCACGTCGCCCAGAGTGCGCTGGACGCGGACGATGGCCTCGTCCATCTCGTAGAACCCGGCATAGCCGCGCAGCCGGGCGCGGTCGCGGGCCGAGACCTCCTCGAAGCGGACGCCGATGCCGTCCGGGGTGATGCGGACGATGCGGGCCGTGACCTCGACCGGCTGGGGATCGGTGGGCACCTCCAGGCTGAGACGCAGACGCTCGCCACCGGCGCTCTCTATCCGGACGGGCGTCGATTGCTCGCTGCGAAGAAAGGCTCCGTCGGCCGAGAGATCCGTGGCCACGAGCCGTTCGCCCAGGGCCGGCCCTTCGAAGAGCCGCACCCGGGCCAGGGTCCGCCGCCGCGGCGAGCGGCGTCCATCGCTCGACCGTCCCGGCTCCCACTGGGCCGGGCTGTGGGTCGCCAGAGTCTCCATCCCCTACCCCCTCAAAAGATCGGAGCTCAGTGCCCCGGAAACGAAGTCCTGGCCCTGGGGTCTTCCGCGATGCGGAATATCCCCGATGCCGGGCCGGCGAACCGGCCGCGGATCATCTCGAAGTCCTGATGGCAGGCCAGGAAAGCATCCACCAGGACTGGATCGAAGTGGGCGCCGCGGTCGGCCGTGATGCGGCGGACCGCCTCCCCATGATCGAACGCGCCCTTGTACGGCCGGCGGCTCGTGATCGCGTCGTACGCGTCGGCCACGGCCACGATGCGGGCCGGGAGAGGGATCGAGTCCCCGGCGAGGCCGAAGGGATATCCCCGGCCGTCCCAGCGCTCGTGATGGCTGTAGGCGATCTCCATCCCCATGGTCAGGAACGTGTTGCCCCGGAACTGCTCGACCACGGAGCGCAGGGTATCGCCGCCGATCTCGGGATGCCGCCGCATGACCACCCGTTCCTCCTCGGTAAGGGGACCCGGCTTGAGCAGGATCGCGTCGGGGATCCCCACCTTGCCGATGTCGTGAAGAGGGCTCGACTTATAAAGGTGCTCCACGAAGCCGGTTCCGACCCTGTCCGCGTAGATTCCGCCGGCCAGCTCTTCGGCGAGGCGCCGGCTGAAGGCGGCCATGCGGTCCAGGTGCTGTCCCGTGGCGTGGTCGCGGGACTCGGCGAGCTTGGCCAGGGTGAGGAGCGCGATGTCGCGGGTCTGGCGGATCTCGACGGTCTGCTCGAGGACCATGCGCTCGAGGTTGAGCTGGTACTCCTCGTTCTGCCGGATGAGCCGCCCGCGCTCGAGGGCGCGCTCCACGGTGTTGAGGAGGTCGTCGGCGTCGAACGGCTTGACCAGGTAGTCGTAGGCGCCTTCGCGCAGGCACTGGCGGACGATCTCCAGGGCCTGGAGGCCGGTGACCATGATGACCTGGATGTTGGGGTCGAGCTCCTTGAGGCGCTTCAGCAGCTCGACGCCGGAAAGTCCGGGCATCTCGATGTCGGAGAGCACGAGCCCCGGGCGGGGAACTTCAGCGCACAAAGCCATGGCTTCGACCGCGTCGCGCGCCTCCAGGAGCTCGTAGGGAAGACACGACAGATACGCCCGGAGGAGCTTGCGCACTCCCGGCTCGTCGTCGACGATGACGATTCTTTCCCGCACGGTGTTCCGATAAAGAGTTGGGCCACGGTGCCCAGGCCGGATTTTAGGATGGGCTCCCGCCATTGCGGACATCCACACCACTTAGCTCGCGGGTCCAGCCACACCGCCGTCCCGCGAGGGGCTTCCTACACCTACAGC
>JANOCF010000546.1:0-2163 GCA_031412055.1 Holophagales bacterium
ACCGGGAACTTGAGCCCGGTGGCCAGGATGCCGCTCTGCCGCAGGTGCTTGACGAGGGCGTTGGTCTTCGGCGTGTCGCGCACCATCAGCGGCACCACCGGATGCTCTCCCGGCAGGGTCTCGTAGCCCAGGGCTACGATGCCGTTCTTGAAGCGCTTCGTCATCGTCCGCAGGTGCTCCAGCAGCCGGAGACCCTCGGGACTGTCCAGGATCTCCAGCGCCCTGGCCGCGGCCGAAGCCTCTCCCGGGGTGATCGGGTTCGAGTAGATGTAGGTGGGCGCGGCCTCGCGCAGGTACTCGACGAGGGTGCGGCTGCCGGTCACGTAGCCGCCGTTGACCCCGAAGGCTTTTCCCAGGGTGCCGATCAGGATGTCCACCGGACGCGAGCCCGTGAACTCCTCGGTGCCGCGGCCGGTCGCGCCGAAGGCGCCGACGCCGTGGGAGTCATCCACCACCACCACCACGTTCTCCGGGTACTCCTTGTCGTAGCGCTCGGCGATCTCCAGGATCTTCGGCAGCTCCGCGTGGTCGCCGCGCATGCTGAAGATGCCGTCCGTGACCACGATGGCCCGGCGGGCCTGGCCGGCTCCGGCGGCGAGCTTCGACTCCAGGTCGGCGTAGTCGAGGTGGCGGTAGATCTGCTTGTCCTTGGGCCGGGCCAGCCGCATCGCGTTGATGATGCAGTTGTGGTTCAGCTCGTCGCTGATCAGCACCGTCTCGGCGTTGCTCAACGGGACGAGCACGCCGAGCGTCGTGGCATAGGCCGAGCTGTAGATCATGGTGGCTTCGCGGCCGTGGAAGGCGGCGAGCTTCGCCTCCAGCTCGATGTGCTGGCGGTAGGTGCCGCTGATGAAGCGCACGGCTCCCGGGCCGGCGCCGTACTGCGCCGTGGTGCGTTCCTCGGCCTCGATGACCTCCCGGCGCAGGGACATGCCCAGGTAGTTGTTGGAGTTCATCTTGAGGAAGGGCCGGTCGCCCTCCCCCGCCAGCAGGTAGCGCGGCCCGCGCACGCCTTCGGCGGCGAGGACCTTGTCGATCACGGTCTCGGCCCCCTTGAGGGTGCCGCGCTCGCGCAGGGCGTCCAGCTCGGTGGCGAGGGCCTGGTGGAAACGGTCGTGCGGCATGGGGAGTCTCCCTGGAAACGGGGCGTGGGGCGGGCTTCAGCCGGCCCGCCTGACCTTCTTGCCGAGGTTTTCGAGCATGTCCGCGACCATGGCGTCCAGGTCGTAGGACGGCGACCAGCCCCACTCCTCGCGGGCGGCGGTGTCGTCCAGCGAGTTGGGCCAGGAGTCGGCGATGGCCTGGCGGACGGGGTCGACGTTGTAGTCGAGGGTGAACTCCGGGATGTGCTTGCGGATGGCGGCCGCCAGCTCCTCCGGGGTGAAGTTCATGGCGGTCGCATTGAAGGCGTTGCGGTGGGCCAGCGTCTGCGGGTCGGCCTCCATGACCTCGATCGCGGCCTTGATGGCGTCCGGCATGTACATCATGTCGAGGCGGCTGTCCGCCTTCAGGAAGCAGGTGTAGTGCCGATACCGGATGGCCTCGTAGAAGATCTCCACCGCGTAGTCGGTAGTGCCTCCTCCCGGCGGCGCGCCGTAGGAGATCAGGCCGGGGAAGCGCACTCCGCGGGCGTCCACGTTGAAGCGGTGGAAGTAGTAGTCGCAGAGCAGCTCGCCGGCCACCTTGGTCACGCCGTACATGGTGGTCGGCCGCTGGACGGTGTCCTGGGGCGTGTTGTCCTTGGGTGTGTCCGGGCCGAAGGCGCCGATGGAGCTGGGATGGAACACGGCGCAGCGGTTCTCCCGGGCGACTTCGAGGATGTGGTAGAGACTGCCGATGTTCACTTCCCAGGCGACCTGGGGCTTGCTCTCGGCCGTGGCGGAGAGCAGGGCGGCGAGGTGGTAGATGGTCCCCACCTGGTTACGCCGCACCACGTCGGTGATCTGGCGGATGTTGGTGCAGTCGAGGAACTCGAAGGGTCCGTCCGTGCCCCGGGGGGGCATGCGGACGTCGGAAGCCACGACCTGGTCGTCGCCATAGCGCTCGCGCAGGGCGGGAACCAGCTCGGAGCCGATCTGGCCTAGCGCTCCGGTTACGAGGATTTTTGTCTTCATGTCTTGTCAGGTCCGGCGCGGCATCGTATCCGGATGCCGCGCCGCCCGG
>JANOCF010000547.1:0-4408 GCA_031412055.1 Holophagales bacterium
CGCGCCGGCGAACCGCGCGCAGGGTTTCGATAATGCCGCCCAGACGCCCGGCGAAGCTGCCATCGCCAATCCGCTGCCCATCCCCGTGGACGGGCTCGGTTTCGGAGGACGGGACGTCTTCCTCGAAGGCCAGACCTTGAGCGCGGCCCGGCGCGACACCGGGTTCCAGCTCGGAGTCCAGGGCGCGTCCGCGGACGGCGACCGGGTGGCGCTCACGGTCGGTGTCGGAGTATCCATCACCCTGCCCACCGCGGTGCGGGCCGTCGTGGTCAAGAAGGCGCACACCCGACCGGCGCGGCGGGCGATCACCTTGCGCACGACCGCGCCCCTGCCGGCGGCCCGCAGGGGCACGCTCACGGTGGCGGCTGTCAGCGGCTCGATCCGCCTGTTCGACGCTGCCGTCAACGGCAACGAGATCACCAACACGGGCAACAATGTCTTCACGGGGGATCGGCTCACCGCCGGCGTCCCGGTCTTCGCCGAAGGCGTCACCGCGTGCGCGAACCTGGACGACATCCGGCTCGTGCTGATCGTCGACCCGGGCGCGCCGCCTGCCGGCATTCCAGGATCGTTGCGGCTCACCTGCGTCGACGTGACCCTGGACGTCGGCCTGCCCCGGACGGCGCCCGCCGCCGAGCCGGTGCCGATGCCCGCGGCGGACAAGGCCGCGACCGGCCGTTTCATCCAGACCGCCCTTGCCGACAACACCCACGAGCGGCCGACCCTGTTCGTCCGCCCGCCGGTCCCCGCGAGCTTCACCTGCACGCTGGTGCTGAGGCCTCTGGCGCCTCCCACCGTCACGGGGACCCCGGTACAGATCTTCAACGAGGAGATTCCCGCGCCGGGGCAGACTCCCCGGGTCACTCCTCACGAGATCCCCTCCTTCCTCACCCTTCCGGGCGCGGTGCCGGGCGGAATCCGGTTCTTCGCCCAAGCGTCGGCCTTGAGCGCCGCTGCCCGGGATACGGGAGTCCAGCTGGGTATCCTGGACCTGGAAGAAGACTGCGACCGGGTGCCGATGACGGCTCTGGCGCTGGCCCTCACCGACAACACGGCTCCCTTCAGTACCGTTGTCCCGCGGGTGGACATCGAAGGGATCTTGAACAGCGACCGTGCCTCCTACGATCTCGGCGACCTGTTCCTGACCCAGGCCAACTCGCTGTTCCGTGCCCGCGTCGATGTGGCGGGCGTGGCCGCCGGCACCCAGGTCCAGGCGCGGCTCGTCAGCCTCAGGGCCAACGGGACGCTGCTGGAGAACCACGACCTCAACCTGAGCCGCACGAGCGGCGACCGCTTCGCCTCCCTGCCGATCCTGGCGATCCCGGAGGCCTTCCCGCGGGCGGAGATCACCTTCAGGGCTCCCCAGAACATCGATGTGGTCCGCTGTGAGGCCGGAGGTACGCTGCGCCTGGAGCTCCTCGGATCGCGGGCCTCGGGAAGCGTGCGCGCCGCCGCGCGCGGCAGGGTCCTGAATCTGTGTACCCTCTCCATCGTGGGGGCAGCGCCCAACATCGCGGGCAACCTCCGGTCCGCCAACCGCGTGATGGCCCAGGCCGGGATCGAGTTCCGTGCCACCACCCTGGCGGCGGTGGACAACGTCGCCCTGCTCGACATCCAGCAGACGGACTGTCCGCTCACGATCGGGGGGGATGCCACCCGGGGCGCCGAGGAGACCGCGCTGTTCGCCCTGGGGCGCGCTGCCTGCACATCCAACCTCATCATCTACTTCGTGCGTTCCAACAGCCTCGGCCTCTTCGGCTGTTCGGCGTTTCCCGCCGGCCGGCCGGGCGTCACGGTGGCGGACACCGCCTCCCAGTACACCTTCGTCCACGAGATCGGGCACGTGCTCCATCTCCCTAACGAAGACAGCGTCGCCAACAACCTCATGACCGGCAATGGGACCAACGGCCTGCCGGGCAATCCTGCGAACGTGCTTCTCCTGGCCACGCAGTGCCAGCTCATGTACAACAGCGGTTTCCTGGTTCTCAGGGGGTAGAGAGATGAGCGTTCGCGACGAGATCATTCGGCTGATGCAGGGCGACGAGTTCGGAGGGCTGCCGGAGCTGCTCGCCATGCGGGAGGAGGCGGTCCCGTTCCTGCTCGGCATCCTGGCCGACCGGTCCATGCCCCCCTACATGCGCCACCGTGCCGCCGCGGCGCTGGGGGAGACGAGATCGCGGAACGCGGTGCCGGGCCTCGTGGCGGTCATCGCGGACGAGGACCCCGTGCTGCGGCTGATGGCCGCGCGGGCGCTGGTCAAGCTCGCGGGTGCGGACGCGGCCGGTGCGCTGCTCACGCTCGCGCACGATCCCGACGTCTCGGTCGCCAAGGTCGCGCTGCAGGGGCTCGGAAAGGTAGGAGAAGCGACGGCTCTCGCCGGCTTGGAGCGGTTGCGGGCCGAAGCCGCGCACCAGCTCCTGCACGACGAAGCCGAGAAGGCGATCCGCGCCATTCGGGAACGGATCCCCTGAATCCGCAGACTCTTCTTGAACGGTGTAACAAATCGCGCGCGCCCTCCGCCTATCCGGTTCGAAAGCGAGAGCGAACCTTGAGCACCATCGTCAATACCATCCAGGAAATCGTCCGCCACGAGATGCGCCGGCTGCGGGTTACCGAGCTGGGCATCGTCGAGGCCGTCTACCCGCACAGCGCGGGTGGCGACGACGACAACTACGGCTGCGACGTGCGGCTCAAGAACAGCGGCCTGGTGCTCAAGCGGGTGCCAGTGCTCACCGGACACATCGGCAGCGCCGCCATCCCCAACGTGGGCGACCTCGTGCTGCTCGCGTTCGACAAGGGCGACGTCAACCAGCCCGTGCTCCTGGGGCGGCTGTACAACGAAAAGGCCCGGCCGCCGCTCAACAACCCGGACGAGCTGATCTTCCGCCTCCCCCTGGACGCGGCCGACGACAAGACGCTCAAGGCCGCGATCCGCAACCTCAAGGGGAACAGCCCGCCGCGCGAGATCCTCGTCGAGATGCCGCCCAAGATCACGATGCGGATCTCCGACGGCACCGTCCGCGCCACGGCCGGCAAGACCGAGATGAAGCTCGACCAGCCCGACGGCGGCGGCGGCACGGTCACCGTCATGGCGGGGCGGACCAAGATCACCATGAACCAGGACGGCGACGTGGTCGTCGAAGCCGCCGGGTCGATGTCGCTCAAAGCCAACGGCGACCTGTCGCTGCAGGGCGCCAACGTCAAGATCAAGGGTCAGACCAACGTCAGTGTCGAAGCCGGCGCCCAGGCCACGCTCAAGGGAAGCGCCACTGCCACCGTGCAAGGCGGAGCCTCCACGAGCGTCAAGGGCGCCATGGTCACCATCCAGGGACAGACCACGTTCTCGCCCTAGGGGGGAAGACAATGCCAGGACCTCCCGTCACCATCGGCGCCGCCGTGATCGTCACCCCCGGAGCGGCCGGACCGCCGGACAGCGGCACGATCGTCGGCATCTTCCCGCCGTTCCTCACCGCGGGCGGCATGCCGCTGGCCATGGCCGGGTCGATCTGCGCGATGGTCAACTCGGTCAGCGGCATCCCCTATCCGCTGGTGATCGGTCCCCTGGCCAGCTCCGGCGTGACGGTCGGCGGCCGCGGGCTGGTGCGGGTCGGAGACCGCATCCCGTCGCCCCCCGGCATCCTTTTCGTGGTCGGCCCGCCGGCCGCCACGTTCGTCAACGATCTCTCGGCACCGTAGAGGAGGGGAGCTTGAGCACTTTCGCTCGTTTCGGCTCGGATCTGCGCCTGCTGGACAACCTGGAGAACCAGGAGCAGCGCAACCGCGGCACCGACCTGATGACGCGCGTGCGTCCGGAGAGCGGGCGCGTTGACCTGGCCCGCCTCGAAGGGGTGGAGAACCTCAAGCAGGCTTTGCTGCTGCGTTTCCTCACGCCCGTCGGGGAGCTGGCCGCGCTCGGTCACCGCGACTACGGCTCCCGCCTCCACACCCTGATCGGCGAGCGCAACAACGAGACCAACCGCAACCGCGCCAAGCTCTACGTGCTCGAAGCCCTCGCGGCCGAGCCCCGGGTGGAGAAGGTCCTCGCCGTGGACGTGCTCGCCCGGCGGAGCGAGCCTACCCGGCTGGACATCCACGTCACCGTCAAGGTGGTCGACCACGATACGCCGCTCAACCTGGTCTTCCCCTTCTTCCTCGAAAGGGTCGCAGCGCCATGAACCAGGACACGGTCAACCTCGTCGAGCGCCCCTTCCAGGAGGTGGTGGACGACCTTCTCACCGCCGTCGTCGGCGGCGTGGTGAACGAGCCGATCCTCTTCGACATCAAGGCGGATCTCTACAAGCTGTCCGAGCCGGCCGGCGACGTCCGGTCGATCCACGGCACGCTGGAGCGCCGCCGCCACGCTTTCTTGAAGGGCACCGATTTCCTCTTCAGCGAGGGCGACAACGCG
>JANOCF010000548.1:0-5183 GCA_031412055.1 Holophagales bacterium
AGACGGTGAGCCGGTACCTCGATGTGCTCGTCGCATCGCTGGTCGTGCGCCGGCTCCAGCCGTGGCACGAGAATCTCCAGAAAAGGCAGGTGAAGTCGCCGAAGATCTACATCTCGGACAACGGCGTCCTGCACTCGCTGCTCAACCTTGCCACGCGGTTCGACCTGGAAGGCCATCCGAAGATCGGCGCCTCCTGGGAGAGCTTCTGCCTGAGCGAGATCGTGTGCCACCTTCGCGCACATCCGGAGGAGTGCTTCTTCTGGGCCGCGCACTCCGGGGCGGAGCTCGATCTGCTGGTCGTCCGGGGACGCCGCCGCCTGGGCTTCGAGTTCAAGCACACCGACGCTCCCAAGGCGACCCGTTCCATGCACTCGGCCCTGACCGATCTGAAGCTCGATCGCCTGTATGTCATCCACGCGGGCCGGCACTCCTTCCCGCTGACGGAGGAGATCCAGGCGATTGCGCTGTGCCGGCTTCAGGAGGACCTGCCACGGCTTTGATGGCTTGGCCACTTCCAGTGACGACCAACCTGTACTTTATTAGAGTAGACCGTTAGAGTTCCTTGCGCGGCGCCCATGCGCCGCCTAAGCTTCCCGCTCCAAGGAGGGCTCACGTGAAAAGATCTGTCGGAATCGCGGTTGTGCTCCTGCTCGGCATGTCTCACCTGGCCAGCGCCGATCCTGCCATCAAACCTGGGATTGACATCTTCACGACCGTTGGACACGGATCTACCTACTACGATTTCGCCAAGACTCCTCTCCCTGCCGGATTCTTCTGCGACTCCTCTACTACCTTCACCGGCCGCGTAGCCCTCAAGGGTCTTCCTGTTGAGACCGCGACTGCGGGGCAACTCCGGAATTCGGACACCATCATCGAGCGCCTGGATGAGGCGATGTTCGACGCTCAAGGCGTTGCCAGGACGCGCATTCGATTCCGGGCGTTGTCGATGGTGAGCATCTCCCCCATCAAGACCTCCTGTGGCGCCTTTCACGTCTACGTCACGCTGGACGGCAAGCAGCCCGTCACGAAAATGCGGATCCAGCGCAGCGAAGCGGGCGGCGGGAGCTTCCGCGCGCCCCTTGCCGCCAATGTGCGCCTGGCCTTTGTGCCGACGCAAGGCACGAGCTCACGCAAGCTCGAGATCAAGGGAAGCGTTGCATTCCCCGGGAAGTCCATCCCGTGGGCCTTCCCCGACACCAAGGTTTTGAAGCAGACGGGAACTGCCGTCGTCGATACCAATGGCGATCTGCGCCCGGATACGCGGCTACCCGGCACCTCGAACTTCACGGCCGGGGTCCCACCCAAGGGACTACGGTCGATCACTGCGGCGGAAATGGGGAATTGCTACTGCTCCTGCCATAGCGATGGCAACGAACAGCACTGCACCTGGGTAAGTAGTAATGGTAGGATGGAGTGCATGGACATGCCGGACTGTTATTAGTTGTACAACAGGCAGGCAGTCCATCGAAACACCGAACGCCGCGTGCCGGTACACGCGGCGTGTCCCACCTCTCGAAAGATCTGTCACCTCTTCTGGCTATTCGATTTGAAGCTCAGCAACTCGCCGGGCTCTGCGTGTCGAAAATGACCTCGGTCGGTGGTCCCAGAGGCTGGACGCTGGGGTCGACGCCGGTCAGGTTGCGGACCTGCTCCTTGAACCAGCTATCGAAGGGGCGGATGGAGTCGGCGTACTCCCGGGCCTTGACCTCTGGCTCCTCGTCGACCTCGGTGACGCCGATCACCACTGGGCCGTGCGGCGTCACCTGGTAATGCCAACTCTCTCGGACGACCCCGAAGCTCTTGTAGAACTGCTCCGCGTCCCGGCGGCGCGGGCCGGTCATTTCGGCGGCAAACCTGCGGATGTCCTCTTCCTTGCCTGGGAGCACTGGAAAGGCGCGAACGACGAGTGGCATGGGGATCCTCCTTCTGGGTTGAAGAAGATTTTAGCAGAGTCGCAATTCCCTGCCTCCCGGGAGGGTTGAGCCGGCAGGCACTCATCAATCTGGGTCTCAAAGAGACCCTGCCGGGCAGTGTTCCACCGCCTCCGAGTCAGGGACAAACAGACCGACAACTCAGGGAAGAGAGAGCGGGCGACTCCGGAAGAATCCGGAGAGACTCGGGAACTCGGGAAAGAGGCTTTCCCGACTCTCCGAGAGGCACCGGAAACAGGGAGGGAGACTCTCCCAACTTCCGGAGTGACTCCTTCATCCGGGAAAGAGCCTTTCCCAACTTCCCGAGTGACGCCAAAAACCGGGAAAGAAGCTTTCCCAACTTCCGGCGTGACTCCTTCATCCGGGAAGGAGTCTTTCCCGGCTTCCCGAGAGACGTCGGAAACCGGGAGAGACGCTTTCCCAACTTTCCGAGCGACTCCTTCAGCCGGGAGAGAGGCCTTCCCGACCTCCCGAGAGACTCCCGACGGGCACGACGCCGCTCGGCACGAGCCCCGGGAGGCAGCCGACGGAGACGGAAAGGCGGCGGAAATATCTGGCGCGGGAAGTGAATTCTGCCTTCTGCGACGGAAGAGCGAGGACGCGTGCGGCAGACTTTGATCCAACTCACCGAAGCCGGCCTTTACTGCGCGGCTGGCGACTTCTACATCGATCCGTGGCGCGCGGTCGACCGGGCGGTGGTCACCCATGCCCATGGCGACCACGTCGCCTGGGGCTGCCGCCATCATCTCCTCTCGGAAGACGGCGCGCGCGTCTCCCGGGCGCGGCTCGGCGAGGCGGCCTCGATCGAGGCCATCCCCTACGGCGAGGCCGTCCATCTCGACGGGGTGCGGGTCTCGCTCCACCCCGCCGGGCACATCCTCGGCTCGGCACAGGTCCGCGTCGAGCACGGCGGCGAGGTGTGGGTGGTGACCGGGGACTACAAGACCGAGCCGGACGCGACCTGCGCACCCTTCGAGCTGGTTCGCTGCAATACCTTCGTCACCGAATCGACCTTCGGGCTCCCGATCTACCGCTGGGACCCGCAGTCGGCCGTGTTCGACGCGGTCAACCGCTGGTGGCGGGCCAACCGGGAGGCAGGAAGGGCCAGCCTCCTGTTCGGCTACTCGCTCGGCAAGGCGCAGCGCCTGCTCGCAGGAGTCGACCCGGACATCGGCCCGATCTACACCCACGGCGCGGTCGAGCGCCTGAACCGCGAGTACCGCGCCACCGGCATCCCGCTGCCCCCGACCCAGTACGCCGGCACGGCCGGCAAGCCGGACTGGACGCGCGCGCTCATCGTCGCTCCGCCCTCGGCTCGCGGCACTCCGTGGACGCGCAGGTTCGGAGCCTCTTCGACCGGCTTCGCGTCGGGCTGGATGCGGATCCGCGGCGCCCGCCGCCAGCGCGGCGTCGACCGCGGGTTCGTGCTGTCGGACCACGTGGACTGGCCGTCCCTGATCGATACCGTTCTCGCCACGGGCGCGGAGCGCGTCTGGGTGACGCATGGCTACACCGCGGCTGTCGTGCGCTGGCTGGAAGAACAGGGCATCGAGGCGGCCATCGTACCGACCCGCTTCTCGGATGAACGCAATGACACCGAGGAAGGGACTGAAGAGACTTCTGCGGATATCGCGGACGAGCCGTCATGAAGGCGTTCGCCGATCTCTACACCGCGCTGGACGAGACCACCCGGACCAACGAGAAGCTGGACGCGCTGGTCCGCTACTTCTCCGCCGCTGCGCCGGCCGACGCGGCCTGGGTGGTCTACTTCCTGAGCGGGCTCAGGCCCCGCCAGCCCGTCCCCCGGAGCAAGGTCCGCGAGTGGGCGACCCAGGAGGCGGGGGTCTCCGCGTGGCTGTTCGGCGAGTGCTACGACGCGGTCGGCGACATGGCCGAGACCATCACGCTGCTCTTGCCGGACCCGGCCGCGTCGAGCGACCAGGTCGACCAGCCGCTCCGCTACTGGGTGGAGGACCGTCTGCTGCCGCTGCGCAAAGCCACCGAGGAGGAGCAGCGGGCCTCGGTGACGGGCGCGTGGCGCGAGCTCGACCGGACGCAGCGCTTCGTCTGGAACAAGCTGCTCACCGGCGGCTTCCGCGTCGGCGTGTCGCAGCGGCTGGTCACCCGCGCCCTGGCAAGCGTCGGCGGTATCGAGGACGCCGTGGTCGCCCACCGGCTGATGGGCTCCTGGGAGCCGACGCCCACGTTCTACGAGGGTCTGCTCGCGCTGGAAGCCGGCGGCGCGGACGTGGGACGTCCCTATCCGTTCTTCCTCGCCCATCCTCTCGAAGGGGACCCCGCCAGCCTCGGCGATCCCGCCGATTGGCAGGCGGAATGGAAGTGGGACGGCATCCGCGCGCAGCTCATCCGGCGGGCCGGGCAGACGTTTCTCTGGTCGCGCGGCGACGAGCTGATCGGCGAGGCCTTCCCCGAGCTGGCGGCGCTCGGCGACGCGCTTCCTGACGGTACGGTGCTCGACGGCGAGGTGCTGCCCTGGAGCGGAGAGGGTGTGATGCCGTTCTCGGAGCTTCAGCGGCGCCTCGGCCGCAAGGCTCCGACCCGGAAGATCCTGGGTGAGGTGCCCGCCGTGTTCCTGGCCTACGACCTGCTGGAGCTCGACGGCCGGGATGTCCGCGAGCAGCCGCTCGCCTGGCGGCGCGAGCACCTGGAGCGGCTGGTCGCCGAGGCGGGTCAGGCGCCGTTGCGGATCTCCCCCCTGGCGGACTCCGGCTCGTGGGACGACCTCGCCGCCCGGCGCGCCGCGTGCCGCGACCGGGGCGTCGAAGGGCTGATGCTCAAGCGCAGGGACTCGCCGTACCGGGTGGGGCGCGTGCGCGGCGACTGGTGGAAGTGGAAGGTCGATCCGTTCACGGTCGACGCCGTCCTGATCTACGCGCAGCGCGGCTCGGGCAAGCGCGCCAGCCTGTACACCGACTACACCTTCGGCGTGTGGGACGGCGGACAGCTCGTGCCGTTCGCCAAGGCCTACAGCGGCCTGACCGATGCCGAGATCCGCCAGGTCGATGCGTTCGTCCGCCGCAACACGGTCGAGAAGTTCGGGCCGGTGCGCACGGTCAAGCCCGGGCTGGTGTTCGAGCTGGCGTTCGAAGGCATCCAGAAGTCCCCGCGGCACAAGTCGGGCATCGCGGTCCGCTTCCCGCGCATCCAGCGCTGGCGGAAGGACAAGCCCATCGAAGAGGCGGACTCGCTCGATACGGTCCGGTCCCTGCTGACGGACGAGGGCGTGGTCAC
>JANOCF010000549.1:0-2106 GCA_031412055.1 Holophagales bacterium
TGGCGCCGGAGCACCCGATTGTCCCCAAGCTGATCGCCGCCCATCCCGAGCGCGAGGAGCTGGAGGCCTGGATCGAGAAGGTCCGCAATACTCCCCGCATCCAGCGCGAAGGGGAAGGCACGGCCAAGGATGGCCGCGACACGGGCCGCAAAGCGATTAACCCGGTCACCAGGGAAGAGATCCCCATCTGGCTCGCCGACTATGTCCTGCCCGACTACGGCACCGGCGCGGTCATGGGCGTTCCGGCGCACGACGCCCGCGACTTCGCCTTTGCCCGCCAGGAGGCGCTGCCCATCCGCCTGGTCTACGTCGACGAGGTGACCGATCCTGACGCGCTGACCGAGGCCAACCCGCACCGGGGCGTCATCCGTATCGGCGACGGCGGCCCCTTCGACGGCCTGCCGGCCGAGCCGCAGACCGTCCGCAAGTTCATCGACTGGATCGCGGAGCAGGGCTTCGGCCGGGCCAAGGTGACCTACAGGCTCCGCGACTGGCTCATCTCCCGCCAGCGCTACTGGGGCACTCCGATCCCGGTGGTCTACTGCGACAAGTGCGGGATCGTGCCCGTACCGGATGACCAGCTTCCGGTCGAGCTGCCCTACGACGTCGAGTTCACCGGCCGCGAGGGCAACCCCCTTTCCCGCCACAAGGCGTTCGTCGAGACCTCCTGCCCCAAGTGCAGGAAGCCGGCGCGGCGGGAGACTGACACCATGGACACCTTCATGGACAGCTCGTGGTACTACCTGCGCTTCCTCTCGGCCCGGGACCCGAACCGCATGTTCGACCCCGAAATCGCGAACCGGTGGGGGCCGGTGAATCAGTACATCGGCGGCATCGAGCACGCCATCCTCCACCTGCTCTATGCCCGCTTCATCTGCCGGGTGCTGCACGACCTGGGGATGGTCGGCTTCGAGGAGCCGTTCAAGGACCTGTTCAACCAGGGGATGATCACCCGCCTGTCGGAGAAGTCCGGCCGGGTGGAGAAGATGTCCAAGTCCAAGGGCAACACGGTGTCGCCGGACGAGCTGATCGAGGAGATGGGGGCGGACACGGAGCGCGTCTACACCCTGTTCATCGGCCCGCCGGAGAGGGAAGCCGAGTGGAGCGACGAGGCCGTGTCCGGCGCCTACCGCTTTCTCTACCGGGTCTGGCGGATCGCCGACCGGATCGGCGACGCGCCGCCCATCGGGCCGTCCGACGCCGAGCTGGAGCGCGAGCGCCACGCCACCATCCAGCGGGTGACCCACAGCTTCGAGCGGTTCTCCTTCAACACCGCCGTGGCCGCCCTGATGGAGCTGTCCAACTCGCTGTCGCGCGCCCTGGACGACCGGACCGCCACGCGGCTCCAGTGCGAGGCCACCTACGATACGTTGCTCCAGCTCCTCCATCCGATGGCGCCGCACATTACAGAAGAGCTTTGGGAGCGCCTGGATCACGTCGAGGGGCTCCTCGATACCTCCTGGCCGGAGTACGATGAGGCCAAGCTCCGGCGTTCCCGCATCGAGCTCGTCGTGCAGGTGGACGGCAAGCTCCGCGACCGGGTCGAGGTCGACGCCGACGCGAGCGACAAGGAGGTGCGGGAGGCTGCGATGGAGAGCTCCAAGGTGCGGGAGCACCTGGC
The DNA here is from genome assembly GCA_031412055.1 of Holophagales bacterium. Lineage (GTDB taxonomy): Bacteria > Acidobacteriota > Thermoanaerobaculia > Multivoradales > UBA5704 > DATMER01. Next base: position 1,622 of record JANOCF010000549.1, read on the forward strand.
CGGCCGCGAGCTGGCCAAGGCCGTGGTCGTCCCCGGCCGTCTGATCAACCTGGTGACCCGGAGATCCGCATGACCCTGAAACGTCCGGCCGCTCTCGGCCTTCTCCTTCTGAACCTGACCGGCTGCGGCTATGCCCTGGTGGGACGGGGGACCAGCAACGTCCCCGCCGACGTCCGCGAGGTCTACGTCCGCCCGCTCGAGAACCGCACCCAGCGCTCCCAGGTGGAGCAGGCCCTCACCCGCGCCATCGCCGACGAGATGGTGACCCGCAACCGCTTCTCGGTGGTGGGCAGCGCCGAGGGAGCCGACGCCGAGCTCTCGGGCGCGGTGGTGGGCTTCGATGTCCGGCCGGTTACCTTCGACCCCTCCGGCCGCGCCACCCAGTACGAGATCGTGGTCGTGGCCCAGATCGTCTTCAAGCGGGTGGGCAGCGACGAGGCGATCTGGAGCAACGACCGCTACGTCTTCCGGGAGAGCTACGAGCT
>JANOCF010000550.1:0-3618 GCA_031412055.1 Holophagales bacterium
GTCTAGCACCGCCCTGCAACCCGGGCAGTCTTTGGGCGTATATGGCAGCCGTACCTGCTCCCGGGAGCGAGAACACGTCATAATCGACCGAAAATGAAGACCGATGCCGAACTGGTGGCGAGCGCCCGCGCGGGGTCGCAGGAGGCCTTCCGCGATCTGGTGGTGCGTTTTGAGCGCCCGGTCTACAGCCTGATCGTGCGCATGGTGCAGGACCCGGCGACCGCCGAGGACCTGGCACAGGAGGCGTTCGTCAAGGCGTACCGGAGCCTCCACCTGTACGACCCTTCGCGCAAGCTCGCGAGCTGGCTGTTCAAGATCGCCCACAACACGACCATCGACTTCCTGCGCAAGAACACGCCGGATACGGTCTCCCTGGAGGCGCCGGACGACGATGACGGACGGGGCGGCCTCGCGGCGGTCCTGTCCGACACCTCGGTGGAAAACCCGGCCGCTGCCGCCGAGCGGCGGGACATGGCAAGATCCCTGGAGCGCGCCATCGCCCGGCTGCGCCCGGAGTACCGGGAGGCCGTGGTGATGTTCTACCTTGAGGGTGCCTCCTACCAGGAGATCTGCGAGATCACCGCGCTTCCCCTGGGGACGGTGAAGACCAACCTGCATCGCGCCCGCAAGGAGCTGGCCCAGGAGATGACGGCGCTGGGCTGGGGGACTGAAACCTCATCCGCGGGACGCTCGTAGGGCTGGGCACGGAGAGACGAAGACTCATGCAAACCCGCCGACCTGAATCCCTGACCCGCTGGCTCGACGCCGAGCGGAACGACCGCGAGGACGACGCCGAGGCCGCGCTGCTGGAGCTGTTCGAGCTCCTGCCGCCGGTGGCGCCCCGTCCGGGGTTCTCCGACCGCGTGCTGCTGCGGATCGGCTCCGAGGCGCTCCCGGCGATATCCCCGGCCCAGGGTTGGCTCGTCCGGCTGGCCCGGTCCCGCGTCCTGCAGGGCGCGGTGGCCGTGGGTCTGGCCGCGACGGGTGTGTCGCTGCTCTGGCTTCCCCAACTGCTGGCCGTCGTGGCCAGGATCCTGACCGTGAGCGACATGCTCCGCCTGAGCGCGGCGTTCGCGGTGGACCTGGGACGCTGGCTGGGTGTGGTGGCACGGGTAGGCGAATGGCTGTTCACCGTAGGCGGGGCCCTGGCGGTCTCGCTGACGACTCCCGCCGCGATCGAGCTCACGTGCGCGTGCCTGGCGATCTCGGGGGTATCCTTCGTGTTTCTCCGCGACCTGATGACCCGTGACAGGAGCTGGCGCTATGTTGACCCCATGCAATGATTTACGGCTGCGGCAGCACAACTTTGCCGCGCCGATGAGATACCTGATCCTTCTCGTCCTGCTGCTTCTGCCCCTGGTTCACGGGGCGGCGGCCATGGCGCAGGCGAGGCCCTCGGCCGCCGCTTCCGCGTCCGAACAGGAGCTGCGCCGGGAGATCGAGAGGCGCTACGAAGTGCTCCCGGTAAGCGGCGGCATCGTGCTCACGCCGCGCCAGGCGCGCCGGGGAGTGCGCAGCATCGAGGTGACCGGCGACGCGGTCGCCATCAACGGCGAGAAGCTGCCCGCCCAGACCGTCCGCGACTGGCTGGGCGAGGATGCCGACCCGGTCCTGCGGCTGCTCGCCGTCGACGCCGGCCGGCGCCGCAACCTGTTCGGCCTCCAGACGGATCTCCCGGCAAATACGGGGCTTCCCCGCGCGTCCGAGGAGGCCGCCGAGACCGCCGAGACCGCCGCGGAAGACGCGGAAGAGACGCCGTCTCCGGACGAGGAGGTCGTGCTGGGTGGCGCCGATGCTCCTGAAGTTCCCGAGGCGCCCGAAGCGCCCGAGGTTGGCGAAACCCCGGATCCCGACGATCCCTCGATCCACTCCGGCAGCCGCGTGAAGTTCGGCGGCAGCATCACGGTGGAGAAGGGCGAGCTGGCCGAGGAGGCGGTGGCCATCGGCGGCTCCGTGCGCGTCGACGGCGAGGTGAGCCGCGATGCCGTGGCCATCGGCGGACCGGTGCGGATCAACGGCCGGGTTGGCGGCGACGTGACCTCCGTGGGATCGAGCGTCCACCTGGGGCCGAAAGCGGTCGTGGATGGCGACGTGACCAGCGTCGGCGGCAGCATCAACCGCGCCGAGGGCTCCCGGATCCTCGGCTCCACCTCCGAGGTCGGCATGTCTCCCTTCCGCGGCAGAGGACCCTGGGATCGCGGTCGCGACTTCGAGCCCGGCTTCGGACCCTTCGTCCTCTTCGGCGCCTCTCTGGACGTGTTCGGCAGCCTGCTGCGGATGTTCGTGCTCGGCCTGCTGACCTGCCTGATCCTGCTGCTGGCGCGCAGACCGCTGGAGCGGGTCGACCACTTCCTGGTGACCGAGCCGTGGAAGGCCGCCGGCGTGGGCCTGGCCGGCTTCTTCGCCCTCGTGCCGCTGCTGGTGGTGATCACCATCCTGCTGGTGATCACCGTCATCGGCTGCGCGCTCCTCCTGCTGTACCCGTTCCTGTTCGTGGCCCTGATCCTGGCCTTTCTCCTCGGCTACGCCGCGGTGGCCTACCGGATCGGGCGCTGGCTCGAAGGCCGCTTCGGCCGCAACTTCGGCGGACCGTACGTGGCCGCGCTGGTCGGCGTGTTCGTGATCCACATCTGGTCGATCATCGGCGACCTCCTCGCCCTGGGACCGGGCCCCATCCATCTCTTCGGCTTCATGTTCATGCTGTTCGCGGCCGTGCTCGAAGGAGCGGTGTGGGTGGTGGGCTTCGGCGCGGTCCTGCTGGCACGCTTCGGCGCCGGTCCGCGGACAGTCATGCCACCCGCGGGGATGCCTCCGCCGCCGCCGTATGTGCCGGCCGCGGCCCCAGCTCACGGCGGCCCGGAAGCCCTTCCCCTGTCGGAGCGCACCTGGGAGGAGCCGCCGCCCGAGCGCTAAGGCGGGCAGCTGTCCGCATGGGCGGACGATCAGGCGAGGGTCAGGCGGTGGCCGACCTGGGGAGGCTCTGTTCGGCGTCGAGGATCGCGCGCAGCGTCTGCGTCAGGGTCTGGGCGGGGAAAGGCTTCTGCAGGATGGTCTCTTCCTCGGGCAGCGACTCGTCGTTGTAGCCGGACATGAAGACCACCCGCGTCTGCGGCCGCTCGGCCAGGAGACGGGTGGCAAGCTCCGGCCCCTTCATCCGCGGCATGGTGACGTCGGTCAGCAGCAGGTGGACGACCCCGCGGTACATCCGGGCCATGGCCAGGGCCTCGTCGCCGGACTCCGCCTGGATCACCCGGTAGCCCTTGCCCACCAGGATCTGGTGGAGGACCTTGCGCACCTCGTCCTCGTCCTCCACCAGGAGGATCGTCTCCGAGCCGGTATCGTCCAGGCCGATCGCGGCGGGCACGACCACGGTCCTCGCCTCCTGGGTCACCGGCAGGTAGATGGAGAAGGTGGCGCCCAGGCCCGGAGCGCTGTGCACGAAGATGTGGCCGCCGCTCTGCTTGATGATGCCGTAGGCCACCGGCAGGCCCAGGCCCGAGCCGCGACCCTTGGCCTTGGTCGTGAAGAACGGCTCGAAGATGCGGCCGCGCGTCTCCTCGTCCATCCCGATGCCGGTGTCCGATACCGAGACGGTGACGTAGAGGCCTTCGGGCACGC
>JANOCF010000551.1:0-3180 GCA_031412055.1 Holophagales bacterium
GCCTCCAGGGAGTCCAGCTCGCGGACGATGCGGCGCACCGACTCCGTATCTCCGGCGCTCCTCTCCGGCTGCTCCTGCCGGGCAAAACCAAGGATCTGCTTCAGGATGGACATTAAGAAACCTCCTCGCGCCGGACGTACCAACGTCCGGCGGAGCCCGATCGTATCAGAGCCAAGTCTGGGAAAAATCTACAATCCATGCAGCCGGGGAAATCCGGGAATGATAGAGCTCGGGCAGGATGTTCAAGGATGTGGAAAGAGCACACCCGACGACTGTGTTGGTCCCGTAGAGGGAGAAGACATCGTCGAAAAAGTTACAACTCGGCTCGTTCTGTGTGGAGGTGTGGTTGAACTACTCCCGCTTTCGGTCTGTTCGTCTCTTCGCCGCTGTCTTCCTGGTCTGTCTCGCGATCGTTGCGCACATCGCGCTGAGCTCGCCAAAGGGAGTGCAGGCCGCAAGTTCTTCCACCCCTCTCGCCCGGACCTCCCGTCTCACCGTCCCCACCGGCCTGTATGAAGAGGCCGCCCGAGCCCTGCGCCAGAATAATTTGCAAGAGGCGCGCCAACAGCTTGAGTCGGTGGCCGAGCAGAACCCCAGGGAAGCCGAGCGCGCTCACCTTCTCGAAGCTCTCTACGCCGCCGAGACCGGCGACACCGTCCTCGCCCAGGAGCTACTCGCGCAGCCTGCCGGCGAGGACCGCTCTTTCGAGGACTGGCGGCTCTTCCTGCTGGCCGAGAGCGCCCTGGAGAACGGCGACCGGGACGCGGCGGTCACGGCCCTCGACCGGCTGCTCGCGAGCTGCCCCGAGTCGCCCCTGCGTCCCGAGGCCTACATTCAGGCCGCCCGCCTCTCCCAACAGGATGGCGAAGAGCGCCGCACTCTCACCCTGATCGAGGGCGCGCGCCGCGAGGGTCTCTCCGGCAAGATCGCCGTGGAGCTCGAGAACCTGGCCTGGGAGATCGGCCATGACATCCACGACGACGAGGTCCGCCGCGAGGCCGGCCGCCGTCTCCTGACCCGCGCCCCCCTTACGGCCGGCGCCCTGGGTGTGGCCGACACCTTCCGCGCCATGGACGGCGGCAACCTCGACTGGAACCGCATCCTCTCCACCAGCCAGGTGAAGCAGCGCGCCCGCTCCTTCCTCTCCGTGGAGCGCCTCTCCGCCGCCCTGGACACGCTGGACAATGTGGCCGCGGCCGAGCGCGACGTGGAGTGGCACCTGATTCGCGCCGAGGTCCTCACCGGATCCGGCCAGGCCCAGGACGCCCTGGACATGCTGGCCTCGGTCCCGGCGCGGAGCCGCGAGGACCGCGCCGGCGTCGAATGGGCGCGCGCCCTGGCCACGGCCAAGCTGGCCAGGGGTGGCGATCGCCAGACCCGCCTTGAGGCCGCGCACGGCCACCTGGCCAACGCCGTGCGCCTCGGTGCCGGCAATGAATTCTCCAAGGACTCCCTGGAGGACCTGTACGAGGACTTCATCGAGGCCGATCTCTTCCCGCAGGCGGTGGACGCCCTCAAGATGCTGCGGCACCTCGATCCCGGCGACACCACCGGCGCCCGCGATCTCTGGGAGCGCGGCTGGAACCGCTACGGCAAGAACGACTACCGCGGAGCGGTGGGCTACTGGTCCGAGCTGGCGGAGATCTACCCCGAGCACGGCGACGCCCAGCGCGGCCGCTACTGGCAGGCCCGCGCCCTCGAGAAGCTCGGCCATCCCGAGGAGGCCCGCGACATCTACAGCGACATGATCGCGTCCTCCGACACCAGCGACTTCTACGGCCGCCGGGCCATCGCCCGCCTCGGTGTGCCGCCCGTGTCTTCGGAGATCCAGCTCGCCCGCACCTCGTCGCTCTGGCCGTCCGACCCGACCCTGGAGCGCGCCAAGCTGCTCTCCGACCTCGGCCTGGATGAGCTAGCCAAGCGCGAGATGGAGCTCGTCGAGGACGAGGCCAACGCCCGCGATCTTCGCGCCCTGCGGGCGGTCGTCATGGGCCGCCAGGGCAAGCGCCGGGAGAGCATCGCCCTCCTTCGCGAGGCCTTCCCCGCCCTTGGCGGACCGCAGCAGTCGACCGTGCCCGAGGAGATCCTTCGTGCCTACTACCCCCTCGACTACGAGGACACGATCGTGGCGGCGGCCAAGGCCAACGGCCTCCCGGCCTACCTGGTCGCCGGCATCATCCGCCAGGAGAGCGCGTTCGACCCCCGGGCCACCAGCCCGGTGGGGGCCAGGGGCCTGATGCAGATCATGCCCACTACCGGCACCGACATGGCCTCGCGGCTGAACGTCCGCTACCCGGCGGACGGTCTGTACGACCCCGAGTTCAGCATCGAGCTGGGATCGGCCTACATCAAGCAGCTGCTGAAGGGCTTCGACGGCAACATCGAGCTCGCGGTGGCCGGCTACAACGGCGGGCCGAACCGCATCCGGCGGCTCTGGGACGAGGCCGGCCCCACGGCCGAGCTGGACGACTTCGTGGAGAACCTCTACCTGGAGGAGTCCCGCGACTACGTCAAGCGCATCCTGGTCCTGGCCGACAGCTACCGCCAGCTCTACCCTTCGATCGGCTGACCCCGATCCGCCGGCAGGCGGGGGCCCTCCCTCCCCGCCTGCCATTTTTTTGTAAGGGAGAAATCCCCCTCCGCGAACGAATTACAAAGAAAAGAGAACCCCCTCCCCTGCCCTCCCCCGCTGCGCGGGAGAGGGAGCCCGGCGTCGAATTTGCAGGCATTTCTGAGCCATCGCGGACCCGGAAGGCCCTTCGAATTGGATGCAGCAAATCGGAATCAGGGCGTAACGCACGTGCAGGCGAACAGAAAGAGCACGAACAGCCCGGCAGAGCTGGCGCATGAGCAGGAAGCTCGCGCCGTGGCCGAGGCCGACGGCCGCCGTTTCGCCTTTCTCGCCGACATCAGCCAGGCCCTCTCCACGTCGCTCGACCAGAACGAGACGCTGTCGATCCTCGCCCGCCGGCTCGTGCCCGACATGGCCGACTCCGTCCTGATCGACGTCTTCAACGACGACGGGCAGATCCGGCGCGTCGAGGCCGTGCACGGGGACCCGGGCCAGGACGGCATCATGCGCCGGATCCGGGAGATGCCGCCGCAGCTCGGAGCCGCCTTCGGCATGGGGCGCGTCCTGCGCACCGGCCAGGCGGTCCTCAACGCCGTGGTGGACGAGGA
>JANOCF010000552.1:0-2429 GCA_031412055.1 Holophagales bacterium
GTGAGCCCTCGGGGCTCGAGGTAGAGATCCCAGGTCTGGGCGAGCTCCTTGCGCAGCAGCTCCCGGCCGAGAACCGGGTTGAGATCCGCGAGCCCGCCGGCAGGCAGGCGGCCGATGCGGTCCGCCAGTTCGAGCGCGCGCTCGAACCAGGCCGTCAGCTCGCTCCAGGATCGGCCCTGTCCCCATTCGCCGAGCGTCTGCAGGCCCAGATCCTCCACCAGCATCCATCCCTCGTCGCAGTCGGAGGCCAGCACCCGCGGAACCGGCACGCCGGCGCCGGTCAGCAGCTCGGTGGTGTGCAGGAAGCGCGGGCAGACGGAGCGCACCTCCGGCGGGTACGTGGCGAGGATCGCGGTGGAGCCGTCCTCGCGGACGAGGCGGGCGTACCGGCGGGGCGAGACGTCGCCCGAGAGCGGCCGCGCCTCATGAAGATGGAATCCGGCGGAGGCGAGCCAGGCCTCCAGAGCATCCTGGACAGGCTCGGCTTTCATGGGTTGAGACATCGCTTCTTCCTTCAGGGACAAGGGCCGTAGATTACCATGTCTAAAGTTCTCCGCACCCTCTGGAATCGTTGACTGGCCGCGCTTGTTGAAGGCTGCGTCGCGGTTTGACACCCCGGGGGACAGGGGGCGATAATCCCGGCGTCGGCCCACAAACAACCTGGGCAGGAGGTTTGAAGCTGGACGAGAAGCTCCACCTGATGCTCCGCGAGCTGCGCAGAGCCCTTTCCGAGGCGATCTCCGAATCCTCGGACGTGAATCGTACGCTCCGGAAGATCCGCGAAGAGGGCTACGCTCTCTACCTGCTGGTGGACTGCAAGCGCGAGGGCCAGGACGAGGCCCTGCCGCTCACGGCTCCCCGCTTCTCCTCGGGCAACGGCGAGCCGGTCTTCCAGATCGACGTGCGCGACCTCAACTTCCTGCGGTCGATCGGCATCGACCCCACCCGCCGGCTCCGGCGGCGCCGCAGCAAGACCAGCAGCACGGCAACCTAGAAAAGTCCCCTCCTCGATCCTCCCCCGCTTGGCGGGACGCTTGGCGGGGAGAAACAGCGATGCAAGACCAGCAGAACCCATCGACCGTTCTTACGGAGCCGCCCCGTCCCGACCTGCTCGGCCTGACGCGGGAGCAGCTCGCGGCAACGCTGGCGCCGGTCCTCGACCGCCCGTTCCGGGTGGAGCAGGTCTACCAGGCGCTCTATGCCCGCGCGGCGCGCGACTTCTCGGAGATGACGGACCTCGGCAAGGATCTGCGGGCGAAGCTGGCGGAGCGGTTTCGCATCGGACTGCCCGAGGTCGACGAGCGGCTCCTGGCCTCCGACGGCACCTGCAAGTACCTGTTCCGGCTGCACGACGGCGCCACGATCGAGGCGGTGGACATTCCGGACCGCAGCGGGCGCCGCACCTTCTGCATCTCCAGCCAGGCGGGCTGCGCGCTGGCCTGCACGTTTTGCGTTACCGGCTACTGGGGCGCGGGCCGCAACCTCACCGCCGGCGAGATCGTCGGGCAGGTGCTGGCGATCCGCGCCGACCGCGGGCTGCCCATGGAAGGGCTCAACATCGTCTTCATGGGCATGGGCGAGCCGCTGCTCAACCTGGAGAGCGTCAAGGCCTCGCTGGACATCCTGACCGAGTGGATCTCGCCGTACCGGATCACCGTCTCCACCGTGGGCATCCTGCCCGGGCTGGAGGAGATGGCCTCGTGGGAGCGCCGGCCCAACCTGGCGATCTCGCTGCACGCGCCGGACGACGCGCGCCGCACCGAGATCATGCCGATCAACCGCACCTGGCCTCTCGCCGACCTGATGGCCGCCCTGCGCCGCTATCCGCTCGAAAAGGGGCGGAAGATCACCTTCGAGTACATCCTGATCGGGGGCCTGAACGACGACATCCGGGACGCCGACCGGCTGGTCAAGCTCCTGAACGGAGTGCGGGCCAAGGTGAACCTGATCCCCATCAATCCGGATCCGGTGCTGGGCGAGCGCATGGTGCCGCCCGACGACGGAGCCGTCGACCGCTTCCAGGAGCGTCTGCGGCAAAGAGGGCTGATCGCCACCGTCCGCCGCCGCCGGGGAGACGACGTCAGCGCGGCCTGCGGCCAGCTTCGGGCGTTCGGCCGGGATCCGCGCGGAGTCCTGGCCAAGCAGGCTATGAAGCCGGCGGACACCGCCAGATGAACGCCATGTTCCGCCCCGCGCCCTTGCCTTCTCTTCGGTAGCTGTACAGCCGCTCAAAGTCGCACCGCGTGCAGTCCGCGGCGGAGTGGATCTCTTCCACGCCTGCCGCCGAGAGCTGCCGCCGCACCGCCGCGACGAGATCCAGGTGAGGCTTGCCCGCGGGACCAGGGACCACCACTTCGGGACCGCTCACCGCTACCACCTGCTCCGCCACCTCCTCGCCGACCTCGTAGCAGCACGGCCCGATCGCGGGT
>JANOCF010000553.1:0-10889 GCA_031412055.1 Holophagales bacterium
CGGACGCCTCCCGGGTCGATGGACCGCCGGTGACGGCTCTTCTATAAGGTCTTCCCCCCGAGATGTCAGCGCCTTGGCCATACGCCGGAGCGCGGGCAGACCTCGGGGTTCTCTTTCCAGGGCAGGAAGGAAGCGCAAGGATCGATCCCCAAACGACTTCTGGATCTCGGCGACCGCTTCCATCTCGGCCCGGCGCTTCGCCTCGCAGGCTAGGCAGCCTCCTGGCGGAGCAATGCGATTGACGATCACCTCGCGGACGGAGATGCCCGCCTCGTCCAGGACCGCGAGGGCATCCCGGGTCTCCTCGATCGAGAGCGCTTCGGGCAGCAGTACCCAGGAGAACGAGGCGCGTTCGGGATCGCGGAGCAGCTCCCCGAGATCCTTCCCCTCGTCCCCGATCTCGCCGATGAGACCGTCCGCCCGGTCGGGCACGTGGCCTCTTCCGAAGCGCTCGCCCAGAACCCGGTGCCGCTCCTGCAGCGCGTCCAGCACGCCCGCGAACCGTTGCAGCAGGCCGGGCATCTCCAGGAGACGGAGCGTGTGGGCGGTGGGCGCGGTGTCGACCACGACCTCGTCGGCTCCGCTCTCGCGGGCCAGGCGGGCCAGCTCCAGAAGACCGGCCAGCTCGTCGGCGCCGGGCAGGGAGAGACCGAGCAGGCGATCCACGTCCTGATCGTCCAGGTACGTGCCCCGGGAGGCGATCTCGCGCAGCGTCTCGCGGCGCTCCCCGAGCCAGCGGTCCAGCGCGCGTTCCACGTTCAGCTCGGCCACGAGCAGGACACCTTTACGGACTGTGAGAGGAATCGGCTCGGCGGAGAGGTCCGCCTTGAAGGCATCGCCCAGGGAATGGGCGGGATCGGTGGAGACGGCCAGAACGCGCCGGCCTCCGTTTTCAGCCAGGCGGAGGGCCGTGGCCGCGGCGCAGGTGGTCTTGCCTACACCCCCCTTGCCGCCGAAAAAGCGGAAGGGGGGAAGGACTATGAGTCCTCCTCGTTGGTATCGCCGCGGTACGTCCGGTCCCCGGTGAACGTCACGTCGACGTCATACGCGCCCGGCTGGAAGGACATCGCTCCACCGCCTCCTGCTTCTTCGCGTTCCCGCGCCCGGATCTCGCGCAGACGCTCCAGCACGTCGCTCTCGAACAGCGAGAAGTCCTCGTCGGAGATCTCGCCCAGCTCGTAGCGCATCTGGGCGGCGAGCAGCTCCTCGCGGAGCCTCCCCTCGTCGTTCATCTCCTGGTCGACCGCCGAGGCAACCTTGTCCAGGACGAACTTGATGCCGCCGATCAGGAGGCTGTCGAGGAGGATGATCAGCGTCATCGCACGTCGCGGGTATCGGTGGCCCGCTCCAGCTTCAGCCGGATGTTGACGAAGTTGTAGGGCGGCCAGGGACCCGTGTACTTGAACATCAGGTTCTCGTACTTGGCGTCGATCTCCTTGACCTTGGCGTCGAAGTCCGACTCACGGTCGCGCGCGACCAGAAAGGCCGCGTTGAGGATCATCTTGTCGCCGATCGGCTTGTTCGCCCGCGTCGCCACCGACACCCCGCCGAGAGCGGAAGAGATCTCCGACACCAGCATCTCGGAGCGCTCCTGGAGCAGCGAGTCGACCAGCCGGCCGTACTGCATGCGGGCGAAGTACGTCGAGCCCTTCTGGTGCGAGATCTGCTGGCGCAGCATGCGCAGGTTGTCGTCGTCCTTCTCGATCTCCCGGATGATCAGCTCCGGCTCCCACAGGACCTTGAGGCCGAACTCCAGCTTGTCCTGCATCTTGGTCAGCACGTCGTGGAACGCATCGTACGCCGTGCGCAGCAGCTCGATGATGTCCTCGCGGGTCTTGAACACCGTGCTGAACGACATCGGGAGCACGGTGTAGCTGCGCATCACGGCCTCGTTGACCCGCTCGTGGGCGAGCACGTTCTCCCGCGTCGGGTCGTAGACCTCCAGCGGGGTGTCCGAGACCACGGCGGCGATGTCCTTGTAGTTGACCGTGTGCACGTCGGCGGGCTCGCTGCCGATTCCGATGCGGCCGAAGCGGCTCGGCTCGGTCGTCTGGATGATGCAGTAGACGTACTTGCCGCTCTGCTCGCCGTTGCGGGTGTCGAGGGCGTCGGCAAGGGCCGATGTCGCCGGGACCGGAGGGACGACGGTGGGCATCGGGCTCGCCGGCTTGGCGGCCTTCGCCGGCTTGGCGGGCTTGGCGGGCTTGGCGGGCTTGGCGGGCTTCGCCGCAGCCTTCGCGGGGACAGGCTTTGCCTTCTCGGGCTTTCCCTTTTCGGCGGGTTCCTTCGCTCTGGCCATGGTGACCCTCGACCTCCTGGATATCGTGTCAGGCGCGCCCGGCTCGGGCGTCGAGCTGGCGGCGTACCTCCGCCTCGAGGTCCCTGGGAATGCACGGCTTGGTCACCACGGCGTCGCAGCCCACTTCCTTGGCGCGATCATGCGCGGACGCCAGGGCGTGGGCGGTCAGGGCAATGATGGGGATGGAGCTCGTCCGCTCATCCGCCTTGAGGCGGCGCGTCGCTTCCCAGCCGTCGAGATGGGGCAGGGAAAGATCCATCAGGATGATGTCCGGCAAGAGCTCGAAGGCCTTGGCCATCGCCTCCAGGCCGTCGGCGGCGGTCGCCACCCGGAAACCCCGGAACTCCAGGTACTCCGCGAAGATCTCGCGCCCGTGCTCCACGTCGTCGACCACCAGCACCAGCGGTGGGACCTGCGTTGTTTCGACCGAATCGCTCATGAGGTCCTCGGTTGTCGGGGGAGGACGAGAGTGAACGTCGAACCCTCCCCCAGCTTGCTGAGCATCGTGATCTGGCCGTCCAGGATCGAGGCCAGTCGGCGGCAGATCGTCAGGCCCAGACCGGTTCCCCCCTGCCTTCTCGCATAGGAGCTGTCGGCCTGCTGAAACGCTTCGAAAATGGTCTTCTGGTTCTCTTCCGAGATGCCGATGCCGGTGTCGGTCACGGAGACGGAGATCCACTCGTTGTCGGTCTCGCAGTCCAGTCGGATCGACACCGATCCCTGCGGCGTGAACTTCAGGGCATTGGACAGCAGATTGAGGACGATCTGCTTGACCTTCTGCCGGTCGGTGTGGATCTCCGGCACGGCCTGAAGGATGTGCTGCTCGACCGTGAGCGTGGTGCGGTCGATGAGCGGCTCCATCTCGGTCATCACCTCGTGGATCAGGTCCTGCAAGACCACCCGCTCGACCTGGATGGGCATCTTGCCGGACTCGATGCGCGCGAGGTCCAGCAGGTCGTTGATGATCGCCAGCAGGTGGCGGGCGTTGGAGTCCATCCGGTTGAGCTTCTCGAGCTGCGGCTTGGTGACCTCGCCCGAAACCCCTTCCATGAGGAGATGGGTGTAGCCGATGATCGCGTTGAGCGGCGTGCGCAGCTCGTGCGAGACGTTGGCCAGGAACTGCGACTTGGCGGCCGAGGCCTGCTCGAGCTGAAAGGCCTGGCGCCGCAGAAGCTCGTTCTGTTCGGCCAGCTCGGCCGTGGCCTCGCGCACCTTCTCGCGCAGCTCCTCGGAGTGGCGCTTGATCTGCTCGTAGAGCCGCTGCTTCTCCACCGCCTCGGTAAGGTCGTGGAGAATGGTGACCACCGCGGTGTCCTCGCCGTGCTTGGACAGCACCTTGCCGGAGATCGCCTCCACCGGCACGGTGGCGCCGCTCTTCGGGTCGAGCAGGCTCAGCTCGCCGCGCCAGCGCAGCGACTGGCTGGCGTAGAGGCCGGACACGAACGACGTGAACACCGCGTCGTTGGCCCGCACCCGGCGCTCCGCCTCGCCTCCGAGCGCCGCGCGCTCCACCGTGAAAATGCGCTCGGCGGGCGGATTCATCAGCACGATGTTGCCCGACGGATCGGTCACCAGGATCGGGTCGAGGGCAGAGTTGAGGATCAGGTCGAGGCGGTCGCGCTCGGCGCGGGTCTCGGCCTCGGCAATGCGCAGCCGGCGATAGTTTTCCTCGATCTCATCTGTGGCGCGGCGCAGGTCGGTGACGTTGCGCAGCACCGACACGCTGCCGATGTCGCCGGCGCGGATCTTGACAGGGGTGCTCATGACCTCGAACAGAAGGTCCTGGCCCTCGGTGGGGTCGACCAGCAGCAGCTCGTTGCGCGTTGGGTGCCCGCCGCCACTGCCCGAGCCGGCTGTACCTGGGCCGGCAGTAAAATTCGAGGCCGAAAAAAGCATGTTGTTGAGCGCCACGGCCCGGCGGCGTCCCTCGCTCTTCTGGTCGTCGGCCGTGAGGAGCATCTCGGCGCTGGCGTTGGCGACCAGGATCTTGCCTTCCGAGTCGGTCAGCAGGATGGGGTCGGTGACCGCGTTGATGACGCCGAACAGCCAGCTCTGCTCGCGCTTGTAGCACCGTTCGTCCACCTGGGAGCGGCGGTACCAGAGCGACTGCAGGCGCACGCCCAGGAACTCGGCCGCCCAGCGCACGTCCTCCTCGGTGGCGGGATCGACGCCGGTGAGCAGAAGGAGACCGGGGCCGATATCCCCGTTCTCGCTCGGGCCGCCCAGCGGCACGGCGTGGAACGGCTCGCCGGCCAGCGGCGTGTCCAGCGGAGTATTGAGCGCGGTATTGAGCGGAGTATTGAGCAATGGGAGCGATGGGAGCGATTGCAACGCCAGAGACTGATCAGGACCGGGGAAGGTGCCCGGGAAAGCCACGGGCTCCGACCCGGCGAGCGCCACGATCAACGGATGGGTGCGGTCGTTGAGCTCGAGGACGAACGAGTCCACCGACGCCAGCGACAGCCCGAGGCCGGTCAGGCCCACGAGCCGCCCCGTCTCGCCCTCGACCACCGCGCACAGGCCGCGCTCGACGCCGGTGTGGCGCGCGAGCCAGCGCAGGGCCAGCACCGCGCAGGGGCGAACGCCCTGCTCCGAGAGCAGGGCGTCGACCAGCGCGAGCCGGGCTTTGGAGCCTACTCCTCCGCGGAGGTGCGGAGTCGCGGCGAGAGGGGAGACGCGCGCCACGGTTTACTGCTTGGAGGACGAACGGGGCCTTCGCCGCGCCGGGAGCGCTTCCCGCGCCGTCGAGGCGGCGAGCTGGGCTCGAAGCGAGGCGTTCTCAGCCAGGAGGTCCTCCGAAGTCCTTGAGTCCAGGCTCGGCCGCGACACGGTCGGGACCTGCGACACGGCCTCGGAATACTTGATGTAGGTATCGATCGACGCCACCACCACCCGGGCTTCGACTGTCAGCAGGTCGATGCCCACCAGCGAAACCCGCACCCAGGCATCGATCACGATGCCCTTGTCCAGGACCCGGTCCAGGACGTCGATCAGACTGGTTCCACCGGAAGCTCGTTCAACCGGCATTTCTACCCCCTGGAGTTCTTCGGCTTGTCAGGGCGGGAGCGCGCGCTGCTCCCTTGAGGACGGCTAGGACGCTCCAGCACCAGCGCATCCACCCTCGACTCGAGATCGCGGACCTGCTGCCGCAAGGTCTCGTTCTCGAGGGTGAGCTGGCGCGCAGAGCTCGAAAGGCTGGGATCCTGGCGCCACCAGTCCAGTCCGATCTGCTCGGCCTTGTCGATCGAGCAGACGAGGAGCCGGATGCGGATGGTCAGAAGCTCGACTTCGGCCAGCGACACCCGGATGTCGCCGGCGATGACCAGGCCCTTGTCCAGCACACGGTCGAGCACGTCGACCAGTCCGGTGGATCGTCGGTAGGCGGGTTCCATCGCAGGTGTCATCCCTCGACTCTCGACTCAAAAATCGCTCGGCTAGGTCGCCTCGGTCGGGCCTCTGGGTCGCCCGCCATTGCGGTTGTGCTGTTAGATCCGACACTCTAAGCGATCCCGGCGTGAGGCGCAATGGCACCATCCGTGGAGGCACTGCTACCATACGCGGGAGCACAAGGAGATTTAGGATGCAAGGAAGATACCGAAGGCCTGCCCTCCTCTTGTGGATCGCCGCCGCCCTCCTGGCAGCGCCCTCGTCCGCGGACGACCTGGCCGAAGCAAAGGCCGTATTCGAGAAAAATCTACAGGCCATCCGTGACCAGGACCGTGACAGCTACCTCGCCTGCTACCTGGAGTCCGAGAGCCTGGTGCGCACCGGCCCCGGCGGCTTCGAGCTCGGCTATTCCGGATTGGCTGCCACGGCGGGCCAGGGCTGGCCCGATCATATTTCCGCCGAGGACCTTCGCCTGACCCCGGTCCGTCCCGGCCTGGTCTACGGCACCTACCGCTACCGGGTGCGCTACGGCAAGGAGGAGGTCTCCGGCATCTCCGAGCGCCTCTTCACCGAGACTCCCAAGGGCTGGAGGATCGCGGTCAGCACCGCCTTCCCGGCCCTGCCCGGCGTGCCGCCGCCGCCTCGCGCCCTGGTCGGCGCCACCCTGGTCGACGGCACCGGCTCCGCCCCGGTGACCGACGCGGTCGTGATCCTCCGCGACGGGAAGATCGACTGCGCCGGCCCGCGCCCGGCCTGCTCCGTTCCCCGGGGGATCGACACCGTCGACCTCCGCGGCCACTGGATCACCCCGGGCCTGATCGACGCCCACATCCACTTTTCGCAGTCCGGCTGGGCCGACGCCCGGCCGGACTCCGCGGACCTGCGCGACCGCTACCCCTATGAGAAGGTCGTGGCGGACCTCCGCGACCATCCGGAGCGCTTCGGCCGCTCGCTGCTCTGCTCCGGGGTGACCGCCGTCTTCGACGTCGGCGGCTACCCGTGGACCATCCCGCTGCCCGAGCGCTTCGAGCCCGCCTCGGACGTGCCCCGCGTGGCCGCGGCCGGGCCGCTGCTCTCGACGCTGGACTTCTGGCTCAACCTTCCCGGCGAGAAGCAGTTCATCTACCTGTCCGACGCCGCGAGCGGCACGTCGGGAGCGCGCTACCTCGCGGCCCAAGGGGCGGACGCGGTCAAGGTCTGGTTCATCCGCGACGAAGGGCGGAGCTTGCCGGACATGTCCGCCGCGGTCCGGGCCGCCGGGGAGGAAGCGCGCCGGCTTGGACTCCCCCTGATCGTGCACTCCACCACCCTGATCGAGGCCAAGGAGGCGCTCCGCGCCGGGGCGAAGCTCCTCGTCCACAGCGTCTGGGACCAGCCGGTCGACCAGGAGTTCCTGGACCTCGCGCGCGCCGCCGGCACGATCTACTGCCCGACCCTGACCGTGGGCGGAGGCTACCAGCGGCTCTTCAAGGGGATCGTCGAGCACCAGGCCCCTGCGATCGACGACCCCAACGGCTGCGTCGATCCCGTGACCCGCGCCCGGGTGGCCGAGACCGCCGGGATCACCCCCAAGCCCGAGGAGGAGATCGACGAGAAGCTGGTCCGGACGATCACGGCCCGCTACGCCGAGCGCGACCGGATCGCCGCCGACAACCTCAAGCGTGTCCTGGCGGCAGGCATCCCGGTCGCGATGGGCACGGATGCCGGCAACCCCCTGACGCTGCACGGTCCCTCGATCTACGCGGAGATGGAGGCCATGCAGGCCGCGGGCCTCACGCCGCTGCAAGTTCTGGTGGCCTCGACCCGGGGAGGCGCGCTCGCCATGGGAAGGGACAAGGACCTCGGCACGGTGGAAAAGGGCAAGCTGGCCGACCTGCTGATCGTCGCCGGCGACCCGACGGCCGACGTGGCCAACCTGCGCAAGGTGAAGCTCGTGGTCCGGGGCGGGGTGATGCGGACGATCGAGGAGCTGTCCGCGCTGGCAACCGCCCCGTAGGGAATGGGATCAACCCTGGGACTGTTCTGGGTTTGGTCCCCTGTTTTCGTCATCGCTTCGTAACAAAATCGCGCTTTGGTCCTCGTGGCACACACGTATCTTGTAGACTGCTTGACCGGCCCATGCCGGACTCCGTCCACTGACAATGATTGTTTCCCTTGAAGGAGATTAGGATGTCTAGTCGCTCTGTGCTCTCTCTGCCAATTCCCAGGCGCCTGCTCGCCTGGGCGCTCCCGTGCCTGCTGGCGCTCGCCTCTCCGCTGGCTGCCAGCGCCGACCTGCTCCTGTCCGAGTACGTGGAAGGCAGCTCCAACAACAAGGCCCTGGAGATCTTCAACGGCACCGGCGCCGCGATCGATCTCAACGTCGGCGGCTACAACGTCCAGATGTTCTTCAACGGCAACAGCTCGGCCGGCCTGACCGTCAACCTCACCGGCGTTGTGGCCAACGGCGACGTGTTCGTCCTCGCCCAGTCCGCGGCCGACCCGGCCATCCTGGCCGCGGCCGACCAGACGAGCGCCGCGAGCTGGTTCAACGGCGACGACGCCATCGTCCTGCGCAAGGGCACCACCGTGATCGACTCCCTCGGCCAGGTCGGCAGCGACCCCGGCACCGAGTGGGGCTCCGGCCTGACCTCCACCGCCGACAACACCCTGCGCCGCAAGGCCGACTTCTGCACGGGCGACACCGTGACCTCCGACGCCTTCGACCCCGCCACGCAGTGGGACGGCTTCGCAACCAACACCTTCGCCGGCCTCGGCGCTCATAGCTGCGCAGGAACGCCTCCGCCGCCGCCGCCGCCGGTCCAGGAGAAGGAGATCTGGCAGATCCAGGGCGCCGGCCTCGCCTCGCCCTTCGCCGGCCAGACCGTGAAGACGCTCGACAACGTCGTGACCGGCGTGGCCTCGAACGGCTTCTTCATCCAGACCCCCGAGGCGCGGGTGGATGCCGACGCCGAGACCTCCAACGGCATCTTCGTCTTCACCAGCTCCACCCCGGCCGTCCAGGTGGGCGACCAGGTGGACGTCACGGGCTCCGTCTCCGAGTTCTTCAACTTCACCGAGATCGACGGCCCCACGGTCACCGTCGACTCCACGGGCAACGCCCTGCCGGCCGCGGTGCTGCTCGACGCCGACACCCCGTCGCCCAACCAGCCGCAGCCCGCCACCGAGATGGAGCGCTACGAGGGCATGATCGTGCGCGTCGAGAACGGCATCGCCAGCGGTCCGACCGACCGCTTCGGCGACACTCCCGTCGTCGCCGGTCCGAACCGTCCCTTCCGCGAGCCCGGCATCCTCTTCCCCGGCGAGCCCGGCCTGCCCGTGTGGGACGGCAACCCCGAGATCTTCGAGATCAATCCGGACGGGGCCGGCCTGCCCAACCTGAGCATCCCGGCCGGCGCCGTCATCGACGTGGCCGAGGGTCCGCTCGCCTTCTCCTTCAGCGACTTCCAGATCTGGCCCACCACCCTGTCGGTCAACGGCACGATCGTGCTCGATCCGATCCGCACCCGCGCGGCCGGCGAGCTCACCATCGCCAGCCAGAACCTGCTCCGCCTCATGGACACCGTCAACGACGCGTGCTCGGACGACGTGCCCACGCCCGCCGTCTACGCCGACCGCCTGAACAAGGTCTCGCTCCTCATCCGCGAGGGCTTCGGCGCGCCGGACATCGTGGTGGTCCAGGAGGTCGAGAACCTCGGAGTCCTCCAGGCCGTGGCCGCCAAGATCCTGGCCGACGACCCCACGATCGCCTATGACGCGTACCTGCTGGAAGGCAACGACGTCGGCTGCATCGACATCGGCTTCCTGGTCCGCGACACCATCCAGGTCGACTCCGTCGAGCAGTTCGGCAAGGACGACCTCTTTGTCTTCGGCAGCAACACCGCCCTGCTGCACGACCGTCCGCCGCTGGTCCTGCGCGGCTCGTACGTCGGCAACGGCGCGCCGTTCCCGATCACGGTGATCGGCATCCACAACCGCTCGCTGAGCGGCATCGAAGGCAACGACGGCGCACGCATCCGCGCCAAGCGGCACGAGCAGGCGCTTCGGATCTCGCAGTACGTCCAGAGCCTGCAGACCTCCCAGCCGGGCATCCGCCTCGTGCTGACCGGCGACTTCAACGCCTTCCAGTTCACCGACGGCTACGTCGACTCGATCGGCCAGATCACCGGCAACCCCGACCCGGCCGGCGCGAAGATTCCGGCGACCGACGAGGTCGATCCCGACCTCACCAACTGGCTCCTCTCCGAGCCGGAGTCCGAGCGCTACTCCTTCATCTTCGACGGCAGCGCCCAGGCGCTCGACCACACCCTGACCTCCCAGGCCCTGGACCCGTTCGTCCGCGGCCTGGAGCACGTGCGCGGCAACGCCGACGCGCCGGACACCTACAGGAACGACCCGAACACGGCCCTGCGCACCTCGGACCATGACGGCCTCGCCCTCTTCGTGATGTCCGACTTCGACGCCGACGGCGCGGCCGACGATGTGGACAACTGCCGCGTCACCGCCAACCCCGGCCAGGAGGATGTGGACGGCGACGGCGTGGGCGACAGCTGCGACAACTGCCCGACAACCCCGAACCCGCTGCAGCTCGACGCGGACCACGACGGCGTGGCCGACGAGTGCGGCGACCGCTGCGCGGGCACCGTGTCTCCGGAAGGGGTCCCGACGAAGGGGCTCAACCCCAACCACTACGCGCTGATCGACGGCGACTGGACCTTCGACACCCCCGCGGGGTCGTCGGCCATCACGATCCAGCAGACGGCGGGCTGCTCCTGCGAGCAGATCATCGTCCAGATGAATCTGGGCAACGGTCACCGCAAGCACGGCTGCAGCAAGGGCGTGATGGAGAACTGGATCATCTTCGCGGCCCAGTAGACACAGCCGAGATTTGACGCGCGGGCCGAGGGGACGACCTCTCGGCCCGTTTCGTTTCAGCGGTGCTACTATTCCGACGTCTGCTCGCTTGAGATCTCCTGATGACGGAGGAACCTATCTCCCTGCAACTGCCCCGGCTTTCCGAGGTACAGCTTGAGCGCTTCAAGGCGGCATTCAAGCCAAAACCGATCCCCCTTCGACCCTTCAATGTCGTCATCGGTCGCAATGCGAGTGGCAAGAGCACTCTGCTGGAGGCGCTGCAGTGGCTCGACACCACGATTCGTAGAGATGCGCGCGAAGCTTGCGACCGGTACTTCGGGGTCCATGA
>JANOCF010000554.1:0-3450 GCA_031412055.1 Holophagales bacterium
AGAAGGTCTTGCCCCGCCGGGAGCGCTTCTCCATCATCTCGCCCTTGCCGCACTCCGCGCAGGTGATGCCCGTCGGCTTCGGCGGCTCGGCCTTGGGCCCGGTCTTGCGGATGTTCTTGCACTCCGGGTAGCCCGTGCAGCCGTAGAACGTGCCGAACCGGCTCCGCTTGAGCGCCATCGGCTGGCCGCACTCCTCGCACGGCGGGACCGCCTCTTCGGCCGGCGTTCCGTTCCCGTCCTGGCCCTCGGGCGCCGCAGCGGCCGCGGGCTCCTCCAGGTTCCGGGTGTAGGTGCACTCCGGGTACTTGCTGCAGGCCACGAAGGCGCCGAAACGGCCGAAGCGGATGCGCAGCGGCGAGCCGCACGTCGGGCAGTCCTCGTCCATGGGCAGGCCGTCGCGCTTCACGTTCGGGAAGGTCTCGCCGGCCGTCTCCAGGTCGCGGCTGAACTTCGTGTCGAACTCCTCGACCGCCTTCTTCCACTCGATCTTGCCCTCTTCGATCTCGTCGAGCTGCCCCTCCAGGGCCGCCGTGTACCCCTCGTTGAGGATGTCGTTGAACCCCTGCTGCAGGAGCTGGTTGACCAGCCGCCCCAGCGTCGAGGGACGGAACCGGGCTTCCACCTTCTCCGCGTACTCCCGGTCCGACAGCGTCGACAGGATCGTGGCGTAGGTGGACGGCCGGCCGATGCCGTTCTCCTCCAGCGCCTTGACCAGCGTCGCCTCGCTGTACTGGGCCGGCGGCTGGGTGAACTTCTGCTCCGAGAGGATCTTCAGCTTCTCGAGCGTCTGCCCCTCGCGCAGCGGCGGCAGGGTGGCGGCAGCTCCGTCGTCGTCGCCGTTCTTGTTGGCGGGAGCCTCCTCGTCCGGCGTCTCGCGATAGACCGCGAGGAAGCCGGGGCTCCTCATCACCCGTCCGGTGGTCCGCAGCACATAGGGGCCGTTCTCGATGTCCACCTGGGTGACGTCGAACACCGCGGGCTTCATCTGGGAGGCGATGAAGCGGTCCCAGATCAGCTTGTAGAGCTTGGCGTCGTCTCCGGAGAGGAAGTCCTTGGCCGCGTCCGGCGGCAGGTCGAAGAGGGTGGGCCGGATGGCCTCGTGGGCGTCCTGCGCCCCCTTCTTCGACGGGTAGACGTTGACCTTCTCCGGCACCGCTTCGGGTCCGTAGGTCGAGCCGATGACCTCGCGGACCGCGACGATCGCCTCGTCCGCCACGCGGGTGGAGTCGGTACGCATGTAGGTGATGAGACCCACGGCGCCGCGGTCGCCGATCTCGCGGCCTTCATAGAGACCCTGGGCGAGCGCCATGGTGCGCTTCACCGAGAAGCCGAAGCGGCGCGCCGCCTCCTGCTGCAGGCGGCTGGTGATGAAAGGCGGCAACGGCCGCTGGCGGGACTCCTTGCGGTCGACCTTGCCGACCTTGAACGTCCCCGTCTCCAGGTCGCGGACGATCTTCGCCGCGTCCTCGCCGTTGCCGACCTCGGCCTTCTTGCCGCCGATGCGGTGGAGCCGGGCATTGAACGGCGGCGGCTGGTCCGCCTGGAGGTCGGCGCCCAGGATCCAGTACTCCTCGGACACGAAGGCCTCGATCTCGTCCTGGCGGTCGCAGACCATCTTCAGGGCCACGGACTGCACGCGGCCGGCGGAGAGACCCTGCTTGACCTTCTCCCAGAGGAGCGGCGACAGGCGGAAGCCCATCATGCGGTCGAGGACGCGCCGGGCCTGCTGGGCGTCCACCTTCTTGAGGTCGATGGCACGCGGGTTGGCCAGGGCATGGAGCACCGCGCCGCGGGTGATCTCGTTGAAGGTCACCCGGCGCACGGACTCGGGATCCCTGTCCAGGACCTCGGCGATGTGCCAGGCGATGGCCTCTCCCTCG
The DNA here is from genome assembly GCA_031412055.1 of Holophagales bacterium. Taxonomy (GTDB): domain Bacteria; phylum Acidobacteriota; class Thermoanaerobaculia; order Multivoradales; family UBA5704; genus DATMER01. The sequence continues at coordinate 1,881 of JANOCF010000554.1, forward strand.
CGGTCCGGATCGGGTGCGAGGTAGACCATTGTGGCCTTCTTGGATGCCTGCTGCAGCTTCTGGACGACGTCCTTCTTGGCCGCGAGCACCTGGTAGCGCGGCTCGAAGTCGGGTCCGATCCCGATGTCCTTCTTCCCCTTGACCAAGTCGCGGATGTGGCCGAGGGAAGCCTCCACGGCATAGTCGCGGCCGAGGAACTTCTTGAGGGTTCGGGTTTTGGCAGGGCTTTCGACAATAACTAGATTTTTCGCCATTGCGGTCGTCTCAACGCCTTCGAGGGCGCTCTATATTTCAGCGCGGGGTTTCAGCCCGGGGCAGGCCGGGGACAGTAGCACCCCATCCGGGCGCCCTGTCAAGCGGAAGGAATTACCGCCCATACAGCCCGCCCGGCATCCGCTTGACCCGTCCTCCCAGCTCCAGCTCCAGCAGCGCTCCCAGCACCTGGTCGATCGACACCCCGACCGCCGCCGACAGCTCCTCCGGCGCTCGGGCCGTCCCGGACATCACGGCCAGGACCTCTCCCGCGAGACCCGCCGGAGGCTCCGGTTCGGGCTCGGGAGCTGCCTCCGACATCTCCGGGAAGAGCGGCAGCGTGCGGGGGCCGGGGAGCAGGAACTCCAGGATCTCCTTCGGGTGCTGCACCAGGGCGGCGCCGTCGCGGATCAGCGCGTGCGGCCCGACCGAGCGCTCGTCGAAGATCCTCCCAGGGACCGCCCAGACCTCCCTTCCGAGATCCAGGGCGTGCCTGGCGGTGACCAGGGATCCCGACCGCGGGGCGGCCTGGACCACCAGCACGCCCGCCGACAGCGCCGCGATCACCCGGTTGCGCACCGGGAAGTGCCAGGCCCGGGGGCCGGTGCCGCACGGCAGCTCGGAGACCAGGGCGCCGTGACCGGCGATCTCCTTGCCGAGCTGCCCGTGTCCGGCGGGGTAGTCGACTCCGAGGCCGCAGCCGAGCACGGCCACCGTCCGGCCTCTCGGCGCGGACAGCGCCCCTTTGTGCGCGGCCGCGTCCACCCCTCGCGCAAAGCCGGAGACGATCGTGACCCCGGCGGCGGCCAGGGCGCGGGAGAACAGCTCGGCGACCTCGCGGCCGTAGGGATCGGCCTTGCGCGAGCCGACCACCGCGACCGCAAGCCCATCCGTCAGCTCTCCGGCTACGTACAGAACAGGAGGGGGAAGAGAGAGCTGGCGCAAAGCCGCCGGGTAGTCGGGGTCTCCCTGGAGGACGATGCGGGCGCCGAGCCGCTCGGCTTCCTCGCGCTCGCGGCCGGCGATCTCGGCGATCTCGGCCGGGTCGTCCGCCAGGGCGAGAGCCTTTTCCAACTGGGCGCGCGGCACCCCCACGACCCGGGAGAGCGATTCCGGGGGCTCGCGGGAACCGAGCCAGCGGTCCAGCTCCTGGGCGAGCCGGTAGACGGCCGGGCGCGAGAGCCGGGGATGAGCATTCAAGGCGATACGCAAAAGGGTCAGGTCGGTCATATGGACGCAGCTCCGTGTAATTCACCCTATAAGAAACGGAAAACGGACCCGAAATGTCATTTCGCTTGTCGCTTCATAGCCGTCGGCT
>JANOCF010000555.1:0-10242 GCA_031412055.1 Holophagales bacterium
GCATGGGAGCTGCCGGCGGCGGCTCGGGAGCCGGCGGCGGCGGCGGCGGAGGCGGAATGACCAATACCTGGAACATGCGGGGGAAGAAGGTCAGGCCCAGCAGACCGCCGATCGGGCAGTGCTCGTCGATGTCGCTGAGCTGCATGAGGTCGGTGCGCAGGCCGAAGTTCAAGGCCCAGTTGCCGCTCTCACCCAGCCAGAGACGGCCGCCGGTGGTCAGGTCGACGGCGTCTTCGTAGCCGACGTCGCCGCCATCGTAAAATGTACCGACCACTTCGGTAATCCAGTCAAAACGGTCGCTGATGCCCGCGGCATAGCCGAGGCCGGCGTGGAGCTCGTCGTCGATGTCGATGTTGTCATCGTCGCCCGTAAGCTTGTAGCCGACGTCGAACACCCAGTTCGCACGGCTCCAGCCGAGGCCGACGCCGAACCCGACGTCATCCGACGCGACCTCGTCGTCCCCGGTCGGCAGCTCGGCGAACAGGTTGAGGGCCAGCTTCGAGGTGTCCTCTCCCGCCGCACCCATGAGGCGGAATTTGGTACCGAGACGGGCGTTGCCGAGACCCTTGGCGTCGGCATCGTCGAAGAAGAGGTCGTCATCGTCAACCTCGATGTCGTCGTACGGCACCATGAGACTGACTTCCCAGCGGTCCGTGAGGCCGTAGCCCAGGCTGGCGCTCAACCGGTTCCAGTCGACGCTCGGCTCGAGATCATCGCCGAAGCCATCGTCCGCAAAGTCGATCAGGCGATCCCAGTTGTTGTAATAAAGCCCGAACGACCATCGACCCTGGGGCAGGGTTTCACCGCTCAGCAAGGTGAAAAGCCCCGTCTCCCCTGTCGCCGTCGGAGCGTTTGCCTTCTCCCCGGCGGACGCCAGGATGGGCATCAAGCCCAATAGCGTCACCAAGCACAACAACTTCATCTTTCTCATGCGCTCTCCTCCGGCCTGTAAGCCTTGGAACGGCAGAAAGCCCCCCTCTCTCAGGGACTTCTCTGCAAATTTGCCCTGCTTTTTCAGTGGAACGCGCCTCCTACACCGCTTGCGCACCACTCATTGAGTATAGCAACTGCTACAACTGCGCGTGCTTAGCGGTACGACTTCACCGAGACACGCGCTTCTACTCCTCCGTCTCCTTTCAAAGCTTGTGCCACAATTCCGGAAAGGAAGAATCTGTACTTCCTGAGCCTGAAAGAGGACTCGAAGCCGAAGCCGACGTCGGGGATGTACTCGTCAAAATTGGTGAAGGTGTCGTGCTCGAAGCCGATATTGCCCACGCCGCCATAGAGGATCCAGTACCAGTTCTGCCAGGTCAGCTTCATGAAACGATGGTCGGCGCCGAGAAACCAGGGGAAAAAGTACTCCCAGGTGGTGTGAATCTCGTCAGTTCCGCGCAGCCTGTCGCTCACCCCCTTGAGGTTCTCGCGGCCGTCGAGGCGGAAGAACTCGCCGAGGGGGATGGCCAGGACGTCGAATTCGTCCACCGGCTGGGGGAGGTCTTCACGGTTCCGCTCCCCCTTGCGCAGGAAGGAGCCGGCGTGCAGGCGGGCCACGAGGAAGGTCCGTTCCGTGACATCGAGCCTCTTCAGGGTCTCGGTCTCCACCTTGAGGTAGTCGAAGTCGCCGAACCCTACGTCGAAGCCCGAGGTGATCGCGCCGGTGAAGCCGAAGCCGCCCGGGCCGACCTCGCGGAAGGCCGTGAACAGGCGCTCGCTGCGCGCCCGGGTCTCGCCGACGATCGCGTTGGACTTGTCGTCCTCCGGCGTACCGAGCTGGTAACCCAGCCGGACGAAGGTGTTCGTCCGCCCCAGCCGGAGAATCTCGGCGACGTCTTCCTTGTTGGTGCTGATCCGGTCGAGCTCCGCGAGCAGGAAGGTGCGCTGGTGGTAGCTGTGCGGCCACTGCATGAGGAGCAGGGTGCCGCGCACCCGGTCGAAGTCGCTGCTGAAGTCCTCGACGTCGTCGAACTCGATGGCGTCGAACACGGTGAACTGGGTGACCCGCTGGTAACCGTAGTAGCGGTATCTCAGGAACGCCGAGATGTCGCCCTTGATGAAGTTGTACTTGACCTGCCCCTCGAAGAAGACCTTGTTGATGAGGCGGCTGACGCGGAGGTCCAGGTCGCCTTCGGGGAAGTAGACGTCCAGCCGGGGCAGGTTGCGCTCGTCGGGCGGCTTGGGCCGCGCCTCCTCTTCCTCTTCGGCCGGCTCCGGAGCCGGCGCCGGTGTCTCCTGGGCCGGGGCCGGCGCAGGCAGCGGCTCCTGCGCGCGGAGCGGCAGAGCTCCCAGCAGCACGGACAAGATGGTGGCGGACAGGAAGATCTTCCGTCTCATGGGCGCGATTGTAAACCGAGAGGCCGGCAGGACCGGCAGCGAGGCTCAGGCGTTGAGGATCTGCGCGACGCGCTCGAGGAAGGTCTTGCTCTGGTGAGGACCGAGAGCCGCGGACACGACCTTCTCCTCCGCTCGAACGAGATCGAGCACGGCTTCGACGCCGCGGCCGGCGTCCATCTCGGCTTTGCTCATGCGCAGGGGGACCTCAAGCTCCATCTGCCGCGGGTGGCCGGAGAGCAGGGCCTTGGCCTGCTGGTGGATCTGGTCGCTGAGCTGGTGGAGCTCCGGACTGGCCATCTGGCGCAGCCGGTCGGTGCCCAGCCGGCTCAGGTCTTCCTTGAGCCCGACCAGGCCCGAGGTGATCAGGCCGTAGAGCAGCTTGCACACCTCGAAGGCGCTCATGTCGAGCCCGATCGCGATCTCCTCGATCGAGCGGCGCTCGTCGACCTTGCAGATCAGCCCCCACTCCTGCGGAGTCAGGGAGACCGAGGTGGTCGCCGCCTGGTTGGTGAACACGGGCACCAGCCGGGTCGAGGGGATGCGCTTCGACAGCACCTGCCACTCGTCGATGCGGCGCGCCGCCTCCATGAGGAGGTTGGTGTTGGACTTGTGGATGGTGGTGAGCGGCGTCTCGGTGCCGGGAGTGAAGACGAACTCCCCTTCCGGCCAGATGGCCAGCTCGTAGACCGCTTCCTCGCCCTCCAGATCGCCCGCGTGGGCGTGGACGATCTGGCCGCTGCGCAGGTAGATCTCTCCAGAGGCGTCGCCGTTGCGGGTCAGCGCGAAAACGCCGGTCTTGCCCGATACGGAGACGAGCTGGATGATGTCGGGAAGCGGAAGCTCCTTGAGGGATCCCTGGAATGCCATAAATATCAGCCGGCTTTGCCGAAAGTGACTCGAGCCTCGAATGCCTCCCGAGAGGAGAGGATTATAGTCGCACTCCACCTTTTGGTGTTATCGCCTGTCATCGGGTCAACTCATTCACCTTGATCATCTCCCCGAGACCTGCTCCTTGAGCCGGTCGAGACGGAGCCGCTGGGCGCAGCAGATCGCCACGGCCAGGGCGTCGGTCGCGTCCACCGCCCAGACCGGACCCGCAGCTGATCCCGCAGCTGGGCCCGCGCTGGGCCCGCGCACTTCCAGCAGGAGGCGCACCATGCGGGCGACCTGGGTCTTGTCGGCGCGGCCGTTGCCGGTGACCGCGGACTTGATCTCGGCGGGGCTGTACTCCCGGATTTCCAGGCCGCGCACCGCGAGTCCGGCCAGGAGCACGCCCCGGGCTTCGGCGAGGACGATCAGGGAGCGGCTGTTCAGGCCGTGAAACGGCGTCTCCAGCACGGCCAGCTCGGGCTGCAGCCGGTCGATCAGCTCGCCCAGAGAGGTGTAGAGGCGGGCCAGCCGGGTGGGAAGCGGGACGTCCTTGGGGCAGGAGATCCGCCCGGCTTCGATCGCCTGCAGCGAGGAGCCGTGCTTCTCCAGCAGGCCGTAGCCGGTGTGGAGGCTGCCCGGGTCGAGTCCGAGGATGCGCAACGGGCCGGCCCTTACCGCGCCTGGGCCGCGGCGAGGACCTTCTCGTCGACGTTGAAGTTGGCCCAGACCTTCTGCACGTCGTCCTGGTCCTCCAGGGCTTCCAGCAGGCGGAGCACCTGGTTGATGCGGTCCGCCGGGAGGTCGACGGTGGTCTGGGGCATCATGGCCAGCTCCTTGGCGGCGACCGGCACGCCCCGGCTCTCCAGCGCCTCCTGGACGGCGGTGAACTCCTCGGGCGCGGTGAGCATCTCGACCCGGTCTTCCTCGACGGTGATGTCGTCGACTCCGAGCTCCAGGGCCAGCTCCATGAACTGCTCTTCTGTCAGATCGCCCGGGTCCAGGGCGAAGTAGCCTCTTCGCTTGAACATCCAGGCGACGCTGCCGGCCTCGGCCATGGCTCCGCCGTGCTTGGTGAAGAGGTGGCGGATCTCGGGCGTAGTGCGGTTGCGGTTGTCGGTCGCGACCTCGACGAGCACGGCCACGCCGGCGGGACCGAACCCCTCGTAGGTGATCTCTTCGTAGGACTCTCCCTCGAGCTCTCCGGTCCCCTTCTTGATCGCGCGGTCGATGTTGTCGCCGGGGACGCTGTTGGACCGCGCTTCCAGCAGGGCGGTGCGCAGCCGGGGATTGCCCTTGGGGTCGCCGCCGCCGAGCCGGGCCGCGACGGTGATCTCTTTGAGGATCTTGCTGAAAAGCTTGCCGCGGCGAAGATCGGTCGTCGCCTTCTTGTGCTTGATCGTGCTCCACTTGCTATGGCCGGACATCGCGAGGCTCCCAAATCAGAGGTGGCTCATTCTACAGGAGGTCCCCCGGCCCGCGGTAAATCTCTCAAAATCAAGCCATTTGTATGTCTTTCCGATTGACTGTTAGCGGAGGGAATGTTAGAAAGGCTTGTCTTTCGCAGGAGAAATTCGTATGTCCTCGATCCTCGTCGTCGAGCCCGAGAACCGTTATAGCGAGCGGATTCATGCCGCCCTTGGGGCCGACGGCTGGACCATTCGGGTGGTGAACGAGCCCGGGCAGGCCCTGGAAGCCGCCGCCGCCGACAGGCCCTCGCTCGTCATCGTCAGCGCCGGCATGCCCGGCGCGGAGGCCGTGGCCGCCACTCTGTCGCGCCGCGCGGGCGGCCCTGGTGTGCTCGGACTGCTGCCGGCGTCCGCGATCGCGACCGGAAACCAGGTTATCCCGGCCGACGTCCTCCTGGCCGAGCCGTTCTCCGACCAGGATCTGCGCCAGGCCGTGCAGCGTCTCGCGCGTCCCGCCCCGCAGGCCGCGCCCCGCAACGTGATGCTGACCTCGCAGGACATCTTCGGCGACGTGCTGGCCGACCTGGAGGCGGACGAGGCGGCTCAGGCCGAGCCCGTCCCCTTTTCTGCCCCGGCACCGGCCGCAGCTCCGGCGCCGGCTCCCCGTCCGGCTCCGCGGCTGGAGGAGGACGACGAGGTCAGCCGCAGGCTCGAACGGACCCTCACCGGCGTCTTCGGCCTCGAATCTCCCGGCCAGAGGCCGCGCCCGCAGGCTCCGCAAGCTCCTCCGGCAGCCCAGTCGGTGGCAGCGGCTCCATCCAGCCCGGCTATTCCGGCCGCTCCGGCCGCGCCTCCGCGCAAGGAGAGGTTCGATCCCGGCGAGGCCGAGGTGGACGCCCTGCTGAGCAAGACCCTCTCGAACCTGGATATGGGGACTCGGGCCAGGCCGGCGCCACGTCCCGCAACGCCGACCGTGGTGGTGCCGACAAGTTCGGCGATACCGTCTCTCGACGAGACCATGACGCGGAAGGCCCCGCGGCCGCAGGTCGACCACTACTCCGCCCTCGAAGAGCTGGCCCGGCCGACCCGCCGGCCCGAGCCGGCTCCGCGTCCGGTACCGGTTCCCCCGGTGACTCCGATCGTCCCACCGGCCGCCCCGATCCCAGCCCTGCCCGAGCCCGTCGCTCCGGAGCCGGTGCAGGAGATTCCGGCGCCACCCCTGCCGGAGCCCGAGCTGGTCTCCGAATCGCCTGCTCCCCTGGCACCCGAAATTCCCGAAATGCGGGAGCCCGAGCGGGAGATGGAGATCGAGGCCATCCCGGAGCCGCCGGACATCCCGGACTGGCCGCCGATGCCTACCCAACCGAGGAGCGTGGTCCACGATATCGCGGCCACCCAGCGGATCGAGATCCCTTCGCTCTCCCAGCTCAAGCCGCCTTCGGCGCTCTCGCTCGACGAGACTCTCCTGGAAGGCAGCGGCGAGCGCTTCGGCCAGTACACGCTCCTGGACAAGATCGCGGCCGGCGGCATGGCCGAGGTCTGGAAGGCCCGGATGCGCGGGGTCGAAGGGTTCCAGAAGACGGTCGCGATCAAGAAGATCCTGCCCCACATGACGGACAACTCCGAGTTCGTCACGATGTTCATCGACGAGGCCAAGCTCGCGGCGCAGCTCAGCCACCCGAACATCGTCCACATCTACGACCTGGGCAAGATCGGCCGCGACTACTACATCGCCATGGAGTACGTCGAGGGCAAGGACCTGCGGTCGCTGATGAACGCCGGCCGCCGCAAGGGAGTCCGCCTGCCCATGGGGCTCGCGCTGTTCATCGCCGCCCGGCTCTCCAGCGCCCTGGACTACGCCCACCGCAAGCGGGACTTCGAGGACCGCGAGATGGGCCTGGTCCACCGCGACGTCTCCCCGCAGAACGTGCTCCTCAGCCAGGAAGGCGACGTCAAGCTCTGCGACTTCGGCATCGCGAAGGCCGTGTCCAAGGCCGGGCAGACGCAGATGGGCGCGCTCAAGGGCAAGCTCCAGTACATGTCGCCCGAGCAGGCCTGGGGCCGGGCCGTGGACGCCCGCTCCGATCTCTTCTCCCTGGGAGCCGTCCTCTTCGAGATGCTCACCGGCGAGAAGCTCTTCACGGGCGACACCGAGATCTCGGTGCTCGAAGCCGTGCGCGGAGGCCAGGTCCGCTCGGCGCGCCAGATCGACCCGTCCATCCCCGTGGCCGTGGACGAGGTCCTGGCGCGCGCGCTGGCCTACGAGCCCCAGAGCCGCTTCGGCAGCGCCAGCGAGATGAAGCAGCGCATCGAGGCCGTGCTCCACACGCTGGGCCAGTCGCCCGGCCCGACGGACCTCGCGGCCTACGTGCAGCGGGTCCTTGAGGAGGAGCCCGAGAGCGGCGACTGGAGCGCGCCGCTGTCCCAGGGGCTCGCCGGAGCGCCCGAGATCGGCGGCGTGGCCGGAATGGTGGGCGCGCCCGTTGCTCCCATCACTCCCATCGCCCCCGTCGCCCCTATCGCCCCCGTAGTCAATACCGCCAGGGAGCCGGAGATCTTCGGTACCTTTGGGATGTCGGCCGTATCGCCGGCAGCGGCGGCCGTACCGGAAGTTTCCATCGCAACCCCGGCGCCCTCGGAGATCGAAGCCGAGTAGCCGCTGGAGGCCGTGGCCCCGGTGGGCGAGTTCCACGTGGAGGAAAGCGCGCCCCGCAGCCGGGGCCTCCTCTACGCGGTCATCGCCGCCCTGATCCTGGTCGCCGTCCTGACCTTCTTCTTCCTCTCCCGAAAGTCGGGACAGGACGCGCCTCCTCCGGCCGAGCCCGAGGCGTCCGTCTCTTCCCCTGCCGCGATACCTGCGGTGCCTGCCGGGACGACCGCCGCGACACCCGCGCCTGCTCCGGCCGCCGTGGCGGCGCCCGCTCTTTCCCAGGAAGTGATCGTGTAGATGGTCAAGGATGGAACGGCGCAGCTCGAAGCCAGGATCCGCAAGCAGAAGGAGGGCGAGCTGAAAAAGATGCAGAGGGAGCTCGATCGCATCCAGGCCGATGCGCGCAAGAGGGCGAACGCCGCGAACACCGCGAACACCACGAACGACGCCGAGGGCGAGACCCCGCCGCCGCAGCCGCAGAAACGGTAGCGCGGCGACAGAACTTGTCAGCTCCTTCAATCCAGAGTATTCTCACCCCCCTCAAGTAGCCGGAGGAGACCCATGACGCTGACTGAACAGCAAAGAAAATTCTACGAAAACACCCTGGAGGTCACCCACCAGGAGATGGATGAGCTCGACCGGCTCATCGAAGAAGAGCTGGCCAAGGTCAAGGACCGGCTGGCCGAGCTGCAGAACGCCAAGAAGGCGTCGCGCCAGATGTATGATGCCGCCTGCCTGCGCCTCGGGATCGCCAACGACCTAGAAGCCGAGGAAGCGCAGAGCTCCACCGAGGTCTGATCTCCGCGGGCGCCTGCGCCCTGCCGGAGTCTCCTCCGCACCTGATCTCCGATGGCCTGGTTCAAGAAGACCAAGCAGCCCAAGCCCATCCGCGCCGAGCGTCCGCGCAGCACGGTGCCGGAAGGGCTCTGGGTCAAGTGCGAGGGCTGCAAGGAGGTCATCTACTCGCGCGACCTCGACCGCAACCTGCGGGTCTGCCCCAAGTGCGAGTACCACCTCCGGATCGACGCCCGCACCCGCATCGCGCTGCTGCTCGACGAGCCTGAGCCGCGCGAGCTGTTCGCGGGCATCAGCCCCACCGACCCGCTCGGTTTCCGCGACACCAAGCGCTACCGCGACCGCATCAAGACCTACCAGAACGCGGTAGGCGAGCGCGACGCGGTGATCGTGGTCCAGGGGCATCTCGACCAGATCCCGGTCGTGATGGCCTCCATGGAGTACCGCTTCATGGGCGGTTCCATGGGCTCGGTGGTGGGCGAAAAGATCGCCCGCGCGGCGGAGCGCTCGCTGGAGCGCCACTGGCCGCTGATCGTGGTCTCCGCGTCCGGCGGCGCCCGCATGCAGGAGGGCGTGCTCTCGCTGATGCAGATGGCCAAGATCTCGGCCGCGCTCGCCCGGCTCCGCGAAGCACGCCTGCCGTACATCTCGATCCTCACCGACCCCACCACGGGCGGAGTCACGGCCTCGTTCGCCATGCTCGGCGACCTCAACATCGCCGAGCCCGGAGCCCTGATCGGCTTCGCCGGCCCGCGGGTCATCGAGCAGACCATCCGCCAGAGCCTCCCCGAAGGGTTCCAGCGCAGCGAGTTCCTCATGGAGCACGGCTTCCTGGACGTGGTGGTCAAGCGGGCCGAGATGAAGGAGACCCTCGCACGGTGCCTCCGCCATCTCTACCAGCCCTGACTCCTGAGCCGATTCTGACTCGTCTCGAAACCCTGGGCATCCGCCTGGGGCTGGAGACGTTCGGCCGTCTCCTCGACGCGCTCGGCAGCCCCCAGCTCCGCTATCCCACCGTCCTCGTGGCGGGCAGCAACGGCAAGGGTTCGACCTCGGCGCTGCTCGCTGCCATGGCCTCGGCCGCGGGATATCGCACCGCGCTCTACACCTCGCCTCACCTGGAGTCGGTCGAGGAGCGGCTTCGTCTCGACGGCCGGACCGTCTCCTCCGAGCTCCTCGCGGGCCTGCTCGACGAGGTCGTCCGCGCTTCAGAGACCGCGAACGGCGGTCTCCCCACCTACTTCGAGGCGATCACGGCCGCCGCCTTCCTCTGGTTTGCCCGGGAGGAGGTCGATCTCGCGGTGGTGGAGGTCGGCCTGGGCGGGCGGCTCGACGCCACCAACCTCTGCGATCCACGGCTGTCGCTGATCACGTCGATCAGCCTGGAGCACCAGGAGCACCTCGGCGACACCCTCGCTGCCATCGCGCGGGAGAAGGCCGGCACCTTCCGGTCCGGCCGCCCCGCCCTGGTCTGGCTTGAAGACCCGGAAGCCGTCGAGTCCGTCCGAACCGTAGCCGCGGAGCGGGGAACCGATCTCCGCTTCGCCCCCGATCTGGTCACGATCCAGGAAATCGACTCGGACGTCTGGACCGGCCAGCGGGTCCGGATCGGGGAGCATGACCTGAAGTTGCACCTCTCCGGGGAACACCAGGCGCGCAACCTGGCCCTGGCGGTGCTCGCGGCCGAGACCCTCGCCGGGCTCGGCTTCCCGCGCCTGGACGGCCGAGCCATCGCGGAAGGCGCGGAGTCCTGCCGCTGGCCCGGACGCCTGGAGAGAGTCGACCTGCTCGGTTGCCGTCGCGTGCTCCTCGACGCGGCCCACAACGCCGAGGGTGCCGCCGCCCTGTCCGGCTTCCTGGCCCGGCTTCCGGGTCCGGTGACTCTCCTCTTCGGAGCGCTGGAAGACAAGAATGCGGCCGACATGCTGGGCCGGCTCGCTCCGAGGGCGGAGCGCGTCATCCTCACCACGCCCGCGAGCCCCCGCGCGAGCCGGCCCGAAGAGCTGGCGTCCCTGCTGTCAGGGAGAACCGGAGTCGAGGTGGTGCCGGACCTGAGCGCGGCCCTGGACCGGGCCCTCGAATCCTCAGGAGTCCTGGTCGCCTGCGGGTCGATCTACCTGATCGGGGAGGTTCGGAGGGGGCTGCGGGAGCGGTTCGGAGTCCCGGCTCCCGCCGCCGACCCTCTTTACT
>JANOCF010000556.1:0-6429 GCA_031412055.1 Holophagales bacterium
ACCCTGGTGGCCGTCGAGGCGAACGGCGTTCTCGTGCCGCCTCTCGCCTTTACCGAGCTGCACCTGACGTTTGAAAACCCCCGCGACCAGACGATTGAGGGCCGTTTCCGCATCGCCCTGCCGCCGGGCGCGGCGATCTCCCGCTTCGCCATGAAGATCGGCGGCGAGTGGCAGGAGGGCGAGGTGGTGGAGCGCCAGCGCGCCCGCCAGGCCTACGAGGACTTTCTCCATCGCAAGCAGGATCCGGCGCTGCTCGAGCAGGAAGCGGGCAACGAGTTCTCGGCCCGCGTCTTTCCGATCCCGTCCCGGGGACGCAAGGAGCTGATCGTCTCCTTTTCGCACGCGATGGCGCGGGCGGACGAGCCCTACGTTCTTCCCTTGCTGGGGCTCTCCTCGATCGGCCAGCTCGATGTCCGCGTGCTCCTCGGCGATCGTCCTGTCGGCGACGCTGGTGCGAGCAATCTGGGCGGCGTGGTGAGCGACCGCCGCGTCGTAGAGCTGCACAAGCGGGACTGGACCCCGGACCGCGACTTCGAGATCGCTCAGGACCGCGTCGCGGGCCGCCCGGGCCTGCGCCATGGCAACCTCGCCGTGGTGCGCGTCGCGGCCCCTGTTCAAGCGGTGTCGGTACGGCAGGAGATCGCCGGCCTCTACGTGCTGGTCGATTCGAGCGCGTCGCGCGCCCTCGGCTACACGACCCAGGTCCGCCGCATCGTCGAGCTGATGGCCGGCCTGCGCGAGGGTGCGGGTGGCTCGGTGCCGGTGGGCATCGCCGCCTTCGACCAGGAGGTCGTGCCGGTCTTCGACGGCCCGGCGAGCGGGTTCGGCCAGGCTGAAGCCCGGCGTCTCGGCGCCCGCCGGCCGCTGGGGGCCTCGGACCTCGACGGGGCGCTCGGATGGCTCGCGGAGCACCTGGCCCGGAGCGGCCGGAAGCATCCCCGGGTCCTGCTGATCACGGATGGGGTCGCAACGGCCGGCGAGACCGAGACTCGGGCGCTGCGGGCAGCGGTGCATGCCCTCGGCGCGAGCGGAGTCGAGCGCCTCGATGTCCTGGCTGTCGGAGGCCTGCGCGACGAGGCGGTGCTGCGCGAGCTGACGACCGGCAACCTGGAGCACGACGGCCAGCTCATCGAGGGCGCTGCGTCCCTCTCGGAGATCGCCCGCCGTCTGACTCTCGCCTGCCGCTCCGGAATCAAGGTGGCGGTCGAGGGCGCGGCCTGGGTCTGGCCCGAGAGCCTGGACGGCGTTCAGCCCGGCGACGAGGTGCTGGTCTACGCCGACCTGCCGGCGAACCGGCGGCTGCGTCTCACCCTGGACGGCCGGCCGGTGACGCTCGATGGCGAGCTGGCCTCGGTCGAGCGCCCTTTGCTCGAACGGGCCTGGGTCCAGGCGCGGATGGATCGGCTGATGCATCTGCGCGAAGGCGCTCTCGGCAGCGACGACGACCTGCGCCGGGCGCTCGGGCGCGAGGTTGCCGAGTTGAGCGTAAGGCACCGGGTGCTGAGCCCGTTCACGGCCATGCTGGTGCTCGAAACGGAGCTCGACTACGCGCGCTTCGGTCTCGACCGGCGGGGACTCGCCGATGTCCTGACGGTCGGCCCGGGCGGGCTGGATGTGCTCGCCCGCTCGGGGTCCGCCGTGCCTTCGCAGGTGCAGGCGGAGGCCTCGAAGCGGGCTGAGCTCGAAAGCCTTGGCTATGTGGGAGCGGACGTGACCGTGGAAGAAACCATGGACAGTGGTCTGTCCGAAAATGAGATCAACGGTGGTGTGGTCGGCAGTGTGCCCGCGGCGACGCCCCTGCTGGATGAGAGGGTGTCGCGGGCGGTCTCGATCCCCGAGGAGATGCTCGCTCAGATTCCGGAGGGGGTGGAAGGAGGAGCGGAAGAGAGCATCATCGTCGAAAGCTCGAGCCCGCGGCAGAGTCAAACCGCCGAGAAAGAGCGCCAGGCCGCTCCCTACAGCGGGCGTTTCGCCGATGTGATGAAGCACCTGGCCGGTGGGCGGGTCGAGAAGGCCCGCGCTCTCGCCGAAGCCTGGAGCACCGAGGCGCCGGGCGACGTGCTGGCCCTGCTGGCGCTGGGCGAGGCCTGGGAAGCGGCCGGTGAAAAGGCTGCGGCGGCTCGGGCTTACGGCTCGCTGATCGATCTCTTCCCGAGCCGCGCCGACCTGCGCCGGCTGGCCGGGGAGCGTCTCGAGCGGCTGGGAGAGGACGGGATCGAGCTGGCGATCGATACCTATCGGAAGGCCGTCCTGGAGCGGCCGGACCACCTCTCGGGCCACCGTCTCCTCGCCTGGGCGCTGCTGCGCGCCGGCCGCTTCGAAGCGGCGTTCGAGGCGCTGGAGAAGGGCTGCGGGGAGCGTCTTCCGGATGGACGGTTTGCCGGTGTCGACCGGGTCATGCGGGAAGATCTGGGCCTGCTCGCGGCGGCCTGGCTGCGCGCCGAGCCGGCGCGGCGCCAGGAGGTGCTCGACCGTGTCGCGGCGCGGGGCTCCCGGATCGCGAGCGAGCCTTCCCTGCGCTTCGTCCTCACCTGGGAGACCGACGCCAACGACGTCGATCTCCACGTCTACGACCGGCGCGGCGACCATGCCTTCTTCGAGCACACGACGTTGCCGTCGGGCGGAGAGCTGTATGCGGACGTGACCACGGGCTACGGTCCCGAATGCTTCGTGGTGCGCGAGCCCGGCGGCCGGGGCGCGGCGCCGGACCGGCTGCAGGCGCACTACTACAGCCGCGGACCGATGGGCTACGGGATGGGCACCGTGCAGATCGTCGCGCACGACGGCAAGGGCAGGCTCTCGATCGAGCCGAGACCGTTCGTGGTCATGGCCGACGGCGCCATGATCGACCTCGGGACGGTCGGGAGAGAGTCCGCCGGGGAGAAGTGAGAAGAGGCCTGAGGGGCGGGATCAGGCTCCCGCCCCTTCCTGTCTTTCCTGTCGTTGCCGCACGAGCTGGCCGCAGGCACCCTGGACATCGCGGCCCCGGCTGCGGCGCACCGTGATGAAGCAGCCGTGCTCGCGCAGTCGGGTGGCGAAGGCCTGGATCTGGTCCTCTTCAGGCTCGCGGAAAGGGGAGTGCGCGTGCGCGTTCATGGGGATCAGGTTGACGTTGTGGGCCCGGCGCAGATCGCCCAGCCAGACGGCCAGGCGGTCGGCGTCGTCCAGGGTGTCGTTGACCCCCGCGAGGAGCACGTACTCGAAGATGAAGCGCTCGTGGCGCTTGAGCGGCCAGTTGTCGAGCGCCTGGCGCAGGCGGGTGAGGTTCCAGGCGCGGTTGACCGGCATGGTGGCGGAGCGCGCGGCATCCGTCGTGGCGTTGAGCGACACCGCGAGCAGCGGCCGGGGCTCCATGCGCGCCAGCTTCTCGATGCCCGGGACGAGACCGGCCGTGCTCACCGTGATCCGCCAGGGTGACAGCAGGCTGCCCCCCGGATGACAGAGGACGGTGATCGCCCGGTGCACGTGGTCGAGGTTGTGGAGCGGCTCGCCCATCCCCATGAACACGAGGCAGACGAACTCGCCCTGGGTCGGCCCCAGCTCGCGCATCAGCACCAGCACCTGGCCGACGATCTCCCCGGCCGTGAGGTTGCGCACGATGCCCATGGCCCCGGTCGCGCAGAAGGTGCAGCCCAGGGCGCAGCCCACCTGGCTCGATATGCAGAAAGTGACCCGGTAGTCGCCGCGGGGCATGTGCACGGCCTCGATCCGGTGGCCGTCGGATAGACCGAGCACGAGCTTGGTGGAGCCGTCTTCCGAGGGGTGGCGCTCCAGGACCGTGGGCAGGGCGAGTTCCGTGTGCTCCTCCAGCCAGGCCCGGATCTCCCTGGAGAGGAACAGGCTGCCTTCCCTCCAGGTGCGGGTGCGCTGGAGCCGCGAGAACACGTGCTCGGGCCGGCCGGGGCAGCCCGCGGCGGCGAGCTCGTCGGGCAGCAGGGCCCAGGCGGAGGGCGGTCCCTCGCGCTCGGGAGCCCGGCGATCCCAGGGCATGGCAGCGCTGGCAGGGACAGGAGCGGGGGTGGCGGCGACCGGCAGCATCCGCGAGAGTCTATCGGATAGGGAGGCGGATCGAGAGCCGGAACGAGAGAGATGCTAGATTATGCATCCCTGGGAAACCCCCGGTCTTGTCGAGCCCGGTCTTGAGGAGGAGGTTCTCGTGATCAAGTGGATTGGATGCAGTCTTGTCTTCCTGGTACTGGCGGCTTTCGTAGGCGGCAGGGGAGGCCGGCCGGCGCCGGAACCGAGGCAGCCGGCCAACGCTCTGCGCGTGCTGTTCATCGGCAACAGCCTGACCTACTCCCAGGACCTGCCGTCCATCATCGAGGCGCTGGCTCAGGCCGGGCGTCAGAGGCCGTTCGTCCACAAGGAGATCACCATGGGCGGCGCCGCCCTGCAGGATCACTGGAACAAGGGAGTGCAGAATTCGTTCAAGAAGGGGCAGTGGGATCTGGTCGTGCTCCAGCAGGGTCCGTCGGCCTCGCAGGAGGGGCGGCAGTTGCTGCTCGACTACGCGCGTCTCTTTGCTCCGGCGATCCGCGATATCGGAGCCCGGCCGGCCATCTACATGGTCTGGCCCTCGGCCGACCGCCGGCCGATCGACCTCGACCGGTCGAGCGAGTCGCACCAGATGGCGGCGGAGGAGAACGACGCGGTCCTCTTCCCGGCGGGGGAGGCGTGGCGGGCCGCCTGGAGGCGCGATCCCAGCCTGGTGCTGGACAGCGACGGGCTGCATCCGAACAAGACGGGCGCGTATCTCACGGCCCTGGTGTTCTACCAGGGCCTCTACGGAAAGTCGCCGGTAGGGCTGCCGTCCCAGTTGAGGCTCCGCTCGGGAAGCACGCTCAAGATCGAGCCGAGGCTGGCGAAGATGCTCCAGGAGTCAGCGGCCGAGGCCAACGAGAAGTTTGGCCGGAAGTGAAGACTCCCGCGCCCAGGAGATCCGGGTCCTTTGCGTGGCCCTCCTGGGCGCGTTGCTGAGCTTCAAGGGCGACGGCACCTTTCCGCTTCCCCGCTCGACCCCGCCTTCGCTCGTCCAACTGGCGACGTCCGCCGCGGGCTTCGCCTTCCTCGCGGTCTCCCTGGTCCTGGTGCGGCCGCCCCAGGCGTCGAGATTCATCTTCCCGCGATGGCTCCCCTGGGCGATCGGCTCGGCCTTCGCAGTGGGCGGCTCGGTGCTTCTGGTGCTGACAGCCCGGCATTACGCGGGCTTCGGCTATGAGCTTCGTCCGGGCGTCCTCCTGGCCCTCGCGGTGCTCTCCGTGGCGGCGCTGAGCCTCTTCCGGCAAAAACCCTTCCATTTTCTTGTCGCAGCCACGTTGAGCTACCTGGCCGCCGCCGCATACTGCATCGTCTTCTTTCCTCTCCATCCGGAGAGGTCGGACATGCTGCCGCTGATCGAGTCCGCCATCGCTCGCGCGGCGCAGGGGCTGGACCCTTACGTGATGTACACCCGGATTCACGAGCTGCCCTTGACCTACCTCCCGGGTCTGTGGCTCTCGTACATGCCGGGGTGGGCTCTGGGACTGGACCCGCGCTGGACCCATCATCTCGCGGTGGTGCTGGCGGCGCTGGTGATCTACAAGGCTGCCTCAGGAAAGACGGCGACGGCGTACGCGCTCGGAATCTTCCTGCTGACCCCTTACCTCGTCTACCGGCACGACCTCTACGGAGGCGTCTACTGGCTCTCGCTGGCCCTGACCCTCGCGCTGCTTTCGTCGGGCCGTCTCGGGGTGGCAGGGGCGGCGTTTGGATGGAGCGTCGCGGCCGCCCAGTTTTCCTGGGTCCTGGCCCCGGTCCTACTCGCGGGCCTGCTGCGGCTCCATGGCCTCCGGAAGACCGTGCTCTTCGCGGGCGTGGCCTGCGTGGTGGCAGGGGCGTTTCTCCTCCCGTTCGTGGTGGCAAGCCCGCTGTTTCTTCACTCGGTGGTGGGCTACTGGGGCGACAAGATGAATTTCAGCGGCTACAACCTGGGGTACTGGCTCCAGCCGTTGATCGGCTTGGCAGGGTTGAAGGTGTTCCAGGTCGCGGTGGTGGCTGCTTTCACGGCGCTCGCGGCCCGCCGCGCCACGGATCTCGAAACGCTTTCGTTCCTGCTCGCGGGGTGCCTGTTCTTCTTCGTGGTCCTGAACCCGGTGGTGTGGGTCTACTTCTTCCCCGCGGTGGTGATCTTGCTGCTGGCGGGGATGAGCTTTGATCAGTTGACGGAGGGCTCGCCCAGGTTCTCCAGGATCTCGTGAGCCTTGCGGTACAGCGCCTCGGCTGTCTCGGCCTCGCCGCGGGCCCGGGCGACCGTTCCGAGCTGGTGCAGGGTCGCGGGGGGCCGGCTCGGGGCCCAATAGCGTCCGGTCCACTCGAGCCTGCCGCGCAGCCGTTAGTATCGGGTCTCGGCCGCGTGCAGGAGCCCGGCCCCGGGGGGCCGGCGCGCCAGGG
>JANOCF010000557.1:0-2331 GCA_031412055.1 Holophagales bacterium
GCCACTTCCTCGGGCGGCGCGCTCGGTGCCGAGCTCCAGGTCGACGGGGTCTCTCACCGGATCGTGGGGGTCATGCCCCCAGGTTTCCGGTTCCCGTCCGTCGAGGTCGAGCTCTGGGTGCCGCTGACCATCGACCCCGGCAACCTCGCGGTTGGGAACTTCAACTTCGATGGCGTGGCGCGCCTGCGCCCCGGCGTCACCCCCGAGAGGGCGGCCCGCGAGCTGTCGGACCTGTCCTGGCGGGTCACCGAGCTCCCGGGTACGCTGATGACCCGCGAGATGCTCCAGTCGGCCCGGTTCGCCACCCGGGTGGTCCCGCTGCGCGCCGAGATCGTGGGCGACGTCCAGCGGGTGCTCTGGGTGGTGCTCGGCAGCGTCGGCCTGATCCTGCTGATCGCCTGCGCCAACGTGGCCAACCTGTTCCTGGTCCGCGCCGAGGGGAGGCAGCGCGAGGTGGCGGTGCGCTCGGCGCTGGGCGCCTCGCGGCAGGACATCGTGCGCCTGTTCCTGGGCGAGAGCCTGGCTATCGCCCTCGCCGGCGGCGCGCTGGGGCTCGCCCTGGCCGCCGCGGGGGTCCGCGTCCTGCTCGCCCTGAAGCCGGAGGGTCTGCCGCGCCTGGAGGAGATCGCGGTGAACGGCACCGTGGTCGCCTTCACGGTCGCGGTGGCCCTCCTCGCCGGGCTGCTGGTGGGACTCTTCGCGGCCCTGCGCTACGGCCGGCCGAACCTGGCTTCGGCGCTCAAGGAGGGAGGACGAGGCGGCACGGCCGGCCACGAGCGGCTGCGCGCCCGCAGCGCCCTGGTCGTCGTCCAGGTGGCTCTCGCCCTGGTCCTGCTGGTGGGCGCGGGGCTGATGGTCAAGAGCTTCTGGCGCCTGCGCAGCGTCGACCCGGGGATCGATCCGCGCAACCTCCTGACTCTCCGGCTCGACCTGCCCGAGGCCGAATACAGGGAACCGCGGAAGGTGGCGCGCTCCGTAGCCCAACTCCTCGAGGCGGTGCGGAACCTCCCCACCGTGCACTCGGCGGGGACGACCAACCTGCTGCCGCTGACCGGGGGCGGATCGAACAACGGCCACATGATCGAGGATTTCCCGCTGGCCGCCGGCGAAGTGCCGCCGATGCTGGCCACCCGCTGGGTGACCCCGGGCTACTTCGAGGCGATGCGCATCCCGCTGCTCCAGGGGCGCGGGTTCGGCCGGATCGAGGTGGAGGCCATGGCGCGGGAGGCGGTGGTGAGCCAGGCGCTGGCGCAGCGCTACTGGCCGGGCCGGAGCCCGTTGGGCAAGCGGCTGGCGCTGGGGATCGGAGACAGCCCGCAGTGGGCGACCATCGTCGGCGTGGTGGCGAGCAGCCGGGACGACGGGCTGCACGAAAAGCCGGTCGAGTCCGTGTACTACCCGATGCAGCCGCAGGCGGGCTTTGGCGGGGAGGTGACCATCCCGCGGAGCTTTACGCTGGTGGTGCGGAGCGACGGCGATCCGCTGCGGCTCGTGGCGCCGGTGCGCGACGCGATCTGGTCGCTCGATCCGAGCCTGCCGCTGGCCGAAGTGCGGACGATGGAGGCGGTGGCGGAGCGCTCGATGGTGCGGACCACCTTCACCATGCTCCTGCTGGTGATCGCCGGCCTGGTGGCGCTGGTGCTGGGCACGGTCGGGATCTACGCCGTCATCTCCTACGTGGTAAGCCAGCGGACGCGGGAGATCGGGGTGCGCATGGCCCTGGGAGCGGCGCGGGGGGACATCGCCCGCATGGTGCTGCGCGAGGGGTTGGGTCTGACCCTGGCGGGGATCGCCGCCGGCCTGCTCGGCGCTTTCGCGGCCACCCGGCTGATGGTGTCCCTCCTGTTCGACGTGAGCCCGACCGACCCGGTGACCTTCGTGGCGGTTCCCGCCCTGCTCGCCCTGATAGCCCTGTTCGCCTGCTGGATCCCGTCGCGGCGGGCGGCGACGGTGCCTCCTCTGGAGGCGATTCGGAACGAATGAGCGTAGAGACCTCGTGCCCTGTCACGCCGAAAAAGATGGATCCTCTATAGGGGCACCCCCTTGTGGGCATAGGCGCTAACTTTGCTTCACCGTGGTCTGCTCCACCCGGCCCACCGGGCCGGGAGAATGGAGCCCAGGGCTGCGGCCGAAGGCCGATGCCCTGGGTGTGGAACGGAAAACAAACCGGGCGGCCTGAAAGGCCGCGAGCCATGGGTGCTTGAGTCGCCGCCACCGTGGCCCAATCCCTTGCCAAGATCTACATCCATCTCATCTTTTCGACGAAGGAACGTGAGCGAACCTTGCTCGACGAGATCCGCCCTGAACTCCACGCCTACATGGGTGGCACTC
>JANOCF010000558.1:0-12771 GCA_031412055.1 Holophagales bacterium
GCGGGTGAGGCCGCTACGAACCCGCCAGCAGCCGCACCGCGCCCGGCACCAGATGCCCGCCGGAGACCGCTTCGATTTCCAGGAGGTGCGCCCGGGTATCCAGCGGCTTGCGCAGGGTGAGAACCTGGCCGCGACGGACCCCCTCCATCGCGATCACCTCTCCGTCCAGGCGGACCTCGACGGCCGCACCCGCGTCCGGCACCCCGATCACCTCCAAGGTGAAACCCGGGGCGGGGACGGCGGGCACGATCTCCAATCTTGGCGCCGGGTCCTGCAGCGTCCAGTCGCGGTAGGACCACTCGGTCCGCTGCAGCTCTTGCAGCCGACGCAGGGCCTCGGTTTCGCGGACGTTGTCCCCGGCTGCCCGGGCCAGCGCGAGGCGCGCCTGCCAGTACAGGAAGCCGCTCCTCCAGGCCGGGTGGACCGTGTTCAGGGCGCGGTCGGCGTCGTCCAGCTCACGGCGCCGTGTGAGCGCCGCGGCGCGGGCGATGAGGTAAGGCCCCCAGGGCTCGCCGAAAGTGGACTCCGCCCGCCGCTCGTAGAGCTCGCCCTCCGCCAGGTCTCCCGCGGCCAGGGCGGCGCGGGCCGCGGCCGGCGGCTCGACGTCGCCGGCCAGATCGGCGAGCCGCCGCAGCATGGGCTCGGGCATCGGGCAGCTCTGCCAGGAGCAGAGGTCGAGCGACCAGTCGAGCCAGGCGCGGACCGCCGGGGCCGAGCTGCCCGCCAGTCCGGGCGGGCACTGGGCCAGGGCCGACTCCAATGCAGGCAGGAAGCGGTGCCGCGGCGGCACCTGCATCATCCCCAGGAAGAGCTCCCGGGCGCGGACCTCGTCGCCGCCCCGGAGACGGGCCTCGGCTTCGGCAAGGTCGCGCCGCAGCCGCCCCTCCTGCGCCGTGTACCAGCGGCGCCGGGCCTCCACGTAGGCCGGCCAGTCGGCGTCGGTGGATGAGATCTGCTGCATCCGCTCCCAGGCCCAGGGCTCGCCGGGGACGACGGCAAAGGCTTCGGCGCGGCTGCCGGCGGTACGCAGCCACAGCTCGATCAGCGCCTCGAAGGTAGGGCGGTGGCCCAGGGAGCGGGCGAGGAGCGCGCGGGCGGTCTCGCGCTTGCCGCGGGAGAGCGCGGGCCACAGCTCCATGTAGGCGGCGGCCAGGAAGCGCGCGGGCTCGGGCCGGCCCGGGGCCAGCTCCAGCGAGCGCAGCAAAGGATCCTCCCACTCCTCGGGATTCGTGATCAGCCGGCGGTCCCGCCGCAGCGACCAGCCCACGTAGGTGGCGGCGCCCTGGACCATGACGGCCTCCCACGAGGCGGGCCGCTCCACGGCCACCCGCGAGGCCAGCGAGCGGGCTGCGTCCAGGCGCCGGAGCGTCGGGTCCAGACCGTCCGAGCCGGTCTGCCCGGGCTCGCTCGCCTCGGTCACGGAGGCGAGCATCGCCCTCGCCAGCCGGAGCCGCGCCCGCCAGGGATCCGGCTCCCGCGCCAGGTTTTTCAGAATGCCCGGATCGCGGGCGAGTACGCCGCTCCGACGGGCGAGATCCTCGAGATGACCCTGGACGTGGCGGTGCTCACGGATCTGGGAGACCGACAGCGCCGCCAGGACAAGCCCCACGAGGGCGAGGGCGACGCGCCCTCCGGTCTTCAGCGTCGACCGCATGGAAAAGTTCTCGGCGGGGGCAAAACGCCTCTATCTTACTCCCATATATACTCGCCGGGCCCATGAAGACCGCGCCGCCGATCCCCGATCCCCGCCCGTCCACGGCCTCACGCATCGGGGAGATCTTTGTCTGGGCGGTGCTGATCGTGCCGCCGTTCCTGTTTGTCCCGGCCAAGGAGTCGTTCCGCCTCCCCAAACTGCTGGTCAGCGAGTGGCTGGGGCTGGCTTCGGTCCTCATCCTCTCCTGGGGCCTGCGCAGTGTCGGCGGCTCGGGCGGCTCGGGCGCCAGCCTCAAGGAGGCATGGCGCGTCCCGGCGGTTCGCGCCCTGCTGCCCATCCTCCTGGTCGCCACGGCCGGCATGTGGACGACGGAGCATCCCCTCCAGGTGCGCGACGCGCTGTTCGACCTCTGGATCGGCGCCGCCTGCCTGATCGGCTGGAGCACGGGGCTGGGGCGGGATCGCCAGGAGCGTCTCCTGCGCGGCCTGCTCTGGCCGGCCAGTCTCCTGGCGCTTCTTGGCGTGTTCCAGTTCTACGGGATCTTCGAGCCGCTCCGGCTCGCCGGTGCCCGGTGGGACCCCCGCCTGGGGCTGACGTCTCTGGCCGGCAACCCCGGCGACCTGGGCGCGTACCTGGTCCTCCCCTGCCTGGTGGCGGTCTGGAGCTTCCCGTCCCTGCGCTCACCGGGTCGCTGGATGACCGGTGTTGGGCTCGCCCTCTGCCTTTATGCGCTGGCGCTCACCCAGACCCTGGCCGCGCTGGCCGCGCTGGCCGCGGGGCTGCTCGACCTGGCCGTCCTGATGCTGCCGCGCCGCAAGGCGCGGGTGGGGCTCGCGGCCGGAGCGGCTGCGGTCGCGATCCTGATCCTGGCCGTGGCGCCGCTGCGCACGCGCGTCGCGGCCAAGATCGGCCCGCTCGTGTCGGGAGACTTCAACGAGTTCCTCACCGGCCGCCTGGACGGCTGGCACGCCGCCCTGTGGATGCTGGAGGAGAGGCCGGTCACGGGCGTCGGCCATGGCGCCTATCTGCCCGAGTACATCCCGGCCAAGACGGCCCTCCTGGATCAGGGCGTGAAGTTCCTGCCAGGCCAGACGAACCCGGTCTTCAGCAACGCCCACAATGAGTACCTGGAGGCCGCGGCCGAATGGGGGATCCCCGGCTTGCTGGCCCTCGCCTGGGGTCTCTGGGTTCTCCTCGGAACCGCGCGCCGTGTTCGCCACGTTCCGGAGCGTGACCGGCCGCTGGTGTGGTCCGGCCTTGCCGCCCTGGCGGTCCTCTGCCTAGTCTACTTCCCGTTCCGGGTCGCGCTGGTGGCATTCCCCGCGATCCTGTTCCTGGCCTGGGTGCTCCGCCTCGCCGAAGTGGAGGAGCCATGAAAACCCGCCCTCCAAAGAAGGAGAGAGCGCCAGCTCCGGCCCCTGCTCCGGCGGCGCCGCAGCGGCGCTCTCCCCTCGTATGGATCGTGCTGCCCCTTCTGCTCCTGGGCCTCCTTGCCCAGACCGGCCGCATGCGCGACCGCCTGCTCGCCGGCCGGATGCTGCGCCAGGTCGAGTTGCTGAGCATGGCCGCCCTGGCGCGGGGTGAGATGCCCCGCGGCCTGATCCCGGCCAACCTGGAGCTTCTGCGCCGGGCCGCGGTTCTGGACCCGCGTGAGGTGGGCGTACCCATCGCGCGCGGCACGCAGTATCTGCTCGTAGGCAACGGCAACTCCGCCGCGGCGGCCTACCAGGCCGCCCTGGAGTTGGAGCCGAGGCCGGAGATCCACCTGAACCTGGGCCGTGCCCTGGCCATGGCAGGGGACCTGGAAGCGGCCCGGCGGCACTTCCAGATTGCCTTGCGCCTCGACCCCCGGCTGGCTTCCACGGTCCCGCCAGAGCTGCGTTGAACGCCACTGATGGCTACGCGGCGATGTATTTAAGCCACGTCTGATGTAAAAACTCCCGCTCTCTCGGATCTCACGCACCGCCTCTCTCCTGGGACGCAGGGGGAGAAGGACGTAGCCGGGAAACTCTCCTATATCTGAAGTTAGACTGGTCCGGCCTTTGCAGTGGCCTCTGACCGGCTTGGATTCAAGGCACACCCGCTGTGAGGCGGGGTCGCAAAGCCAAGGGGTCTCGCCCGAGATCGCCCGGCCGCCGAAAAGCCCCCGAAGAAGCAGTTCCTTAGCAGTACCAGTTGTACGGGGGCGGAAGTCGTTTTTCTTCGCAGGCTCTCTCCACCCCCGTGACAGATGTGCCTTACGAGGCGGTCGATGTGACCGGCTCGGGTTTTTTGATGGACCGATCGGAACGGACCAAAGGAGAGAACTGACATGAATTTCCGGCGGATGAGGACAAGGTTGAGTGTGGTATTGGCCATGACACTGCTTCTGGGCTGCGTCGCATCGGCGGGCGCGACCGCGCTGACGCCCTTCATCGATTTGCAGGAGAAGGGCTTGACCCTGGCCACGGACGGCGAGGGGCTGATGGGCTGGGGCGGCGGCCCGCGCAACCTGACGGTCAACGTTCAGGGGCCGGTGCGTTTCGCGCTGCTCTACTGGGCGGGCCGCGAGCGGCCCTGCACCGAGACCCCGGCCGGCAGCGGCGACTGCTCCGGCGTGACCCAGCCGTTCAAGGACCAGCAGCTGGTCTTCAACGGCAATCCGGTGACGGGCACGATCATCGGCACTGAGACCCAGCCGGTCACCGGCGGCGGACCGATCCTCAACATCGGCTACTTTGCGGACGTGACCTCGACCGTCTCGGCCGCGGGCGTCGGCAACCACTCGTTCACCCTGTCGGATGGCGATCTGTCCAACAACCTCTGGCGGCTCAACGGCGCGTCCCTGATCGTCGGCTACACCCTGCCCGGCGACAACAACGTGTACCGGGTGTTGATCCACGACGGTCTCGATTTCGCCTTCGGCCCCGATCCGACTCCGGGCGATACGCGCGTCACCGCGCCGGTCACCCTCAACCACGGGGCAAACCTCACCGCCCGCCAGGCCGAGCTCTATATCTCGCTGGGCGACGGCAAGGTCGACCGTCCCGACAATGTGAAGATCAGCAACAACGCGACCCTCTTCAACGCGCTCGACGGCTCGAGCGGCCCGGATTGGGATCAGGACGTCCATACCATCGACATCCCGGCCGGTGTCGGCAGCACGACGGTGCAGGCCTTCTCCGAGCCCAAGAACCAGAACCCGGACAGCCTGCTCTGGGAGGTCGTGGCCATCCGGGTGCGGCAGCTCGACTCCACCAAGCCGAACTGCCCGATCACCCTCAACGAGCCGGGTCCGCCGGCGCGTATCCAGGTCACGTTCCAGGACACCGGCACGGGTATCGCGGAGATCGTGGTCACCAAGTCGGAGAACGCCGACACGGTGGTGCCTCCGTTCACGGTCGGCACGACCGACCCGGTCGTGATGACGTCGACCAAGATTAACCAGGCCAAGCGCGCCCGCGTTGAGGCCCGGGTAACCGATCTGGCCGGCAACGTCGCGCTCTGCGACCCGATCATGGTTCTGGTGGTTCGCGACCGCGACCGGCTCAACCGGCCGGAGTCCGCGGCGGCCATGGCCATGAACGACGTGCCGCGCGTCGAGGACAAGATCACGATCACCAACGGCAGGCCGGGCCTGTCGTCGATCCTGATCGTGGTCAACGGCAAGAAGTTCAAGGTGGACGGCCTCAAGAACGGCGAGGAGCGGACCATCGACGTCTCCTCGGCCATGAGGGACGGCGACCGGAACAAGGTGGTGTTCACCGCCCATGGCCGGCAAAGCTCCTGGGCCAACGTAATGATCTGGGACGGCGTCGGCCAGTAAGAGAGCCGGCACGGGATATGCAGAATTGCCTGGTGTCCTTCCAAGGACACCAGGCTCACTTTTAAGAGGAGAGCATCATGAAGAAAGCCTACAGACGGCCGGCCCTGCGACGCCTAGGCCTGCTCCGTCAGGTCACCCGCTTCAGCTTCTGAGGTCCGGGCTGCTTCACGCGATGATCGGACCGGATACCCGCCCGCGCCGCAAAGACCGCGTGCTTGTTCAGCGCGCGGCCGATCAGTGGATCCTGCTGAACGTGGAGAGCGGTCAGTATTACGCCCTCGACGAGGTGAGCGGGCGTGTCTGGGACCTGTGCGACGGTAGCCACAGCGTCTCGGCCATGGTCGCCACGATCTGCCAGGAGTACGACGCCCCCGCCGGAGAGGTGGAGGAGGACGTGCTCGCGTTTCTGGGAGAGATGACGCAGGAGGAGCTGGTGGTGCACGAAACCTGAGGCCGGGCATTATCGGGAGAGATCGCGAGCGATTGCGAGAGATTTTGCCGGTGGGCCTTCCTTGTTCCCGAGAGGCCTGCCGGCCTTTTTGTATGCAAAGGAGATCATGATTTCCGCAGCCCGGGTTCTGCTGTTCGCGGCGGTGTCGCCCCTGCTGCTGCGCGCCGTCAAGCTCGAGCGGCTCGGCGCCTGGCTGGAGCCTGCGCGGGCTGCGGCAAAGCCCGCCGGGGCACCCGGCGCCCCTGAGGAGGTAGTCCGGCGCGTCGACCGCCTGATCCAGCTCGGCTGGCCCCTGGTCCGCCGCGGCTGCCTGGTGCGTGGGATGACGCTCTACCGCTTTCTGCGCGAAGCCGGCTTCGAAGCCGCGCTCTGCTTCGGCATGGGGCAGCCGGAAGGCCTGTCGGAAGGAGATTCCGGCTTGACCGGCCACTGCTGGATCGAGCTGGACCGCCAGCCCCTGGCGGAGAAGCGGGATCCCCGGCCGATCTACACCGAGACCTTCCGCATCGCTCCCCGCGTCGCTGCTGCGGAGGAGCGCTCCCGAGCCCTCGCATGACGGCCGGCTCCTACACCTTTCATGGCCTGAAGCTGCGGGTCACCGTCCCCAACGGCCACGCGGAAATCCTGGGCTCATTCCACGCCCGGCTCGCCGCCCTGTTTCCGGACGGCAGTAATTCCGCGGATATTGCCGACATCCATCTGGACATCCAGGCCGGCCCGCGCCATCTCCTGGAGAGGCCCGCGGAGGCGCGGACGGTCTACGACCCTCCCGTGGGCAAGGTGGTCTACGATGACGCGGGCGACCGGCTCTACCTGGAGCACGGGCCGCGCCTGCGCGCCCTGTGCGAGCCGGCCGCGGGCCGGACGACATTCTCCGTGCTCGCACCGGAGGCCGAGGACCTCTGGGTGCTCTCGCATCCGCTGCTCTCGGTGCCGCTGCTGGAGCTGTGCAAGCGGCGGGGTCTCTTCGGCGTCCATGCCGCGGGCGTAAGCCTTCACGACCGGGCGCTGGTCCTGGCCGGGACGAGCGGCTCGGGCAAGTCGACTCTGAGCCTGGCCTTGACGCGGGACGGATTCGACTTCCTCGGCGACGACACGCTCTTTCTCTCCGGTGGGGCCGAACGGTTGCGCGTCCTCGCCTTTCCTGACGAGGTGGACCTGACCGAGCAGACGGTCGCCTTCTTCCCAGAGATCGCTCCCTGGCTGGCGCCGCAGCCCGCCGGCTGGCGCAAGCGGCAGCTTCGGGCCGAGGAGGCGTTCGGGGCGCGGATCGCCTGGGAGTGCGAGCCCGCGGTGCTGGTCTTCCCCCGCGTGTCGGGCTGTTCTCGCAGTGAGCTGCGGCCGAT
This sequence comes from Holophagales bacterium, assembly GCA_031412055.1. Classification (GTDB taxonomy): domain Bacteria; phylum Acidobacteriota; class Thermoanaerobaculia; order Multivoradales; family UBA5704; genus DATMER01. Next base: position 7,257 of record JANOCF010000558.1, read on the forward strand.
CGATCCCGGCGAGGCCCTGCTCGAGCTGGCGCCCAACGTTCTGCTCACCGAGCCGCGCTCCTCGCAGGCCCACCTGGACGCCCTGGCGGAGCTGGCCCGGCTGAGCCGGTGCTACCGCCTGGAGACCGGCACCGACCTCGACGAGGCGGTCCGCCTTCTCCGGGAGCTGATGGCATGAGAGCCGAGGACCGGATCCTCTTCGCGGTCACCCGCCAGGACCTCCTCGACGAGCACCGCGAGGTGGTCCGGGAGCTAGCGCGGGGCCCGGTGCGGTGGGAGGAGGTCGCCGCCCTTGCGGAAGGTCATGGAGTGGCTCCGATTGGGGGGCACCATCTTCGAGAGCTCGTCGAGCTTCCTCCCGAGGTGGTGGGGAGGCTGGAGCGCGCCTTTTTCGAGAACGCGCTGGTCAAGGCCCAGGAGATGGAGCGCGTGGCCCGAGGGATCGACCGCCTGCGCGAGGCTGGCTACCAGGTCATGCTCCTCAAGGGTGCGGCCCTGGACCTCCTGGTCTACCGCGAGCCCTGGATGGTGACCTCCAAGGACTCCGATCTCCTGCTGCGGGCCGATCCCGGCCGCCGTCTCTCGCGGCTCTCGCGGCTCTCGCGGCTCTCGCGTCTCTCGGTCGACGAGCGGGCCGTCCGCCGCTCCCTCTACCGCAGCGGCGTCGAGTGCGATCTCGACACGCACCACGACCTGGACATGAACGGCGTCCTGCCCGTGAGCTACGAGCGGATCTGGGCCAACGCCCGCCCCATCCAGCTTAGGGGGGCCGAGACGTACGTCATGGCTCCGGAGGACCTGCTGATCTCGCTCTGCGTCAACAGCTGCCGCAAGCGCTTCTTCCGCCTGAAGCACCTGTTCGACATCGCCGAGACCACCCGGCGCCTGCCCCTGGACTGGGACCGTCTCGCGGCCAGCGTCCGGGAGGACCGCTGCGAGGGGATCGTCTATGCCGCCCTGCTGGCCGCGTCCGGAACTCTTGGGGTGCAGATCCCCGACGGCGCTCTGAACCCGCTGGACGCCCTGGGCGTTCCCCGGTCGCGGGCGAAGCTTCTGCGCTGGCTTGTGGCCCGCCACCTGCGCCGCGGTTCCCTGGCGGTCCCTCCCGCGCCCTGGCTGCCCTACGCGAGCTACCGGTGGGGGCAGGCTTTGAAGTCGCTCCGTGTGGCGCTCACCTTCGAGGCGCCTTCGCATCACCGGCCTGCGCTGGGGACCTGAAGGACCAAAAGGACCAAAGACAAAGGCTCTTTCCTCCTGGCCCTGTGGTCCTTTAGGTCCCTTATGTCCTTTAGGTCCTTTTCTTTCCGTGCGATACTGGTGCACCCATGCTGCCCCCCGAGCCCATCCGGCCTGAAGTCTTCCAGGCCCTGCGCGACATGGTCCGCGAGGGTCCGCTGGAGCTGACCGTGCGGGGAAACTGCATGGCCCCGCGCCTGGGGGACGGCGAGCGGGTGCGCATCGCCGTAGCGAGGGTCTATCTGCCGGGCGACGTGGTGGCCTTCCAGGCCGGCGACGGCCGCCTCCGGCTCCATCGCCTCCTCGGCTACCGCCCGCACGGCCACGGCCTCGCCTGCGTCACCTGCGGCGACCACTGCCCCTGTCACGACGGGCCGGTCCCGATGGACCGCCTCCTCGGCCGCACCCTGGAGCCGGTGCGGCTCGGGGTGCGGGTGCGCTCCGCGCTCGCAGCGCTCCGGCTGGCCCTGAGATGAGCTTCGGCGAGACCTTCCTCCACTACCCGGACCTGTTTCCGGCCCGGCATGCCGGGGACCCGTGGGGAGACCGGGAGCTGGTCCTCGACCTGCCCGGCGGGCCCTACCGCTTCTCGGGCCTCTCGCCTTCCCAGGAGGAAGCCGCCCTCGGACGCTTCGGGGATCTCCGCCTGTCTTCCAGCCCGGCGGGATCAACCGCAGTCCACTCCGTCATCTTCCGCGCCCCGGCGGCCGACTTCCGGACGATCGACGTGCGCGGCTGGAACTACGACCTGGACCTCGACGCGGGACCGACCTCGGTCCGCCTCGCCGGGCTCGACCTGATGGCCCGCTACGACTGGCGGCCGGCGCTCGCGGGCGCGCTCTGGACCCCGGTGGCCGGGGGCGAGCGCTTCCCGGGCGTGTTCGAGAACTTTTGCCGGGTCCTGGTTGCCTACCGCCTGCACGAGATCGGCGGCGCGGTCATCCACGGCGCGGCCGTGGTGGACGAGGGTGGCGCCTTCCTGTTCGCCGGCCCCTCGGGCGCGGGCAAGTCCACCGTCTCCCGCCTGGGGCTGGAGCGCGGTCGGACCGTGCTGAGCGACGACCTGAACGCCATCCTTCCCAATGGGGACGGGGGAGTCACCCTCGCCGGCCTGCCGTTCACGGGCGATCTCGTCGGCTCCGGACGCGGCGGGGGAACGACGTCGAACTTCCCCCTGCGCGCCCTGCTCCGCCTGGAGAAGGACAGCTCGGATTCGCTCCGGCCGCTGAGCCGCGCCGAGGCCGGTGCCTGCCTGCTGGCCTGCTCGCCGTTCGTCAACGCCGACCCCCACCGCCGGGTGGAGCTGCTCGGCAACCTCCTGTCCCTGGCGGTGGACATGCGGGCGTATGCCCTCCGCTTTTCCCTTAGCGGGCAACTCTGGGATATCCTGGCATCAACATGACCCCCTTGGATGGAAGCAGCGTGCTGAGGCCGGCGCCGGATATCCGTTTCCGCATGGTGGACCGGGAAGCGGTTGTGGTGCGCCAGCGCGACGCCGAGGTCCTGGTCATGAGCGAGGTGGCTGCCCGGCTCATCTCCCTGGCCGACGGCGTCCGCCCGGTCTCGGCCTGGCTGGACACCCTGCAGGAAGAGTTCGACGTGGACCGGCCCACCCTGGAGCGCGACATCCTCGGCTTCGCCGCCGATCTCGCCGACCAGGGAATCCTGGAGGTCGTCGATCCGACCGCTCCGTTAGGGGCTCCATGAGCTTCGCCGAGATCCTGCAGAAGACCTGGCGGGAGAACCTGCTGTTCTCCGTCCTGGTGGAGCTGACCTACCGCTGCAACCTGGACTGCTTCTTCTGCTACAACGACCTGGGCCTGCGCGGCGAGCCGCTTACCACGGACCAGTACCTCCGCTTCTTCGAGGACCTCCGGGACATGCAGGTGCTGAACCTGACCCTCTCGGGTGGCGAGCCGCTGGCGCATCCCGACTTCCTGAAGCTGGGCGCAAGGGCACGTGAGCTGGGCTTCGTGGTGCGCGTCAAGTCCAACGGCCATGCCCTGCGCGGCGAGATGGCCCGGCGGGTGCGCGACGAGGTCGACCCCTTCCTGATCGAGGTCAGCCTCCACGGTGCGAACGCTGCCACGCACGACCGCCAGACCCGGGTGCCCGGCAGCTTCGACCGCCTGCTGGCCAACCTCCGGGAGTGCCAGGAGCTGGGCCTCCGCTTCAAGATCAACAGCACCCTGACCTGTTGGAACGAGGACGAGGCCGAGGGCATGCTCGACCTGGCCGCCGGCCTCGGCATGCCGATCCAGGTCGACCCCGAGGTGACGCCCCGCGACGACGGCGACCGCGAGCCGCTGTCCGTGGCGCCGTCGCGCGATGGAGTCCTCCGCTTCTTCGCCATGCAGGCGGAACGGTTTCGGGCGGGGCAGAGCGGGGCTGTGGTTGCCCGGGAAGGCGACGAGGGCGGCATGATGCCGGCCCCGACCGAGAAGCACTGCGGCGCCGGCTCCGCGGGTATCGCCCTGGACCCGTTCGGCAACGTCTACCCCTGCGTGCAGTGGCGGCGGTCCGTGGGCAACCTCCACCAGCAGGGCATCCTGGAGATCTGGTCGGGCTCGGCAGGGCTGCGGGAGGTGCGGGAGCTCACGGCCGACGCGAAGCGGGTCGTGGAAGGCTTCGGCGCTTCGGGTCAGCTTCTCAACTTCTGCCCCGGCTCGGCGGCCACGCGCACGGGAGACCCCCTGAAGGTCTACCCCGAAGCGGTGAGCCGGATGGAGCTGATGGAAGAGGTTCTGGACAAAGAGAAGAGACGAGCGATCCTACCGATCCTCCGTTGAGGATCGGTTTCTCCTGCGACATCCTACGAAGAGATCGGCCCCTGCGGGCAGAAGCCGACGTTCCCCTTGGAAGGCGGGGAAGGGGAGCACACCGCGGCCATGGCCTCCAGCGGCTCCCGGTACAGAATGCGCGGCGCCTCGTAGCGGCGCCTCGTGAAGAGGTTCTGCGAATTGTCCGCCGAGTCGGTCTGCTTCAGCTTCATCGTCTATTCCCCACTGCTCCCCCCGCTCACCGTCGGCGCTGGACCACGGCGGACGGAAAGGGCGGGATCCCCGAGTAGATTGTAAATGTCCAACATGGATCCATCACCACCGAGCGCCCTGAAATCCGCCATGGAGCGCAGGATCCAGTCGCCCAACCGGGAGCCGTCCACCTCCGACGTCCGCCGGTAGAACAGCTCCGCGAGCTGCCGGGCCTCGCCGTGGAAGGAGAGGCCGGAGGGACCCCAGACCGCGGCCGCGCCGCCGGTCGGGCTCTTGACGAGCAGCTCGCCTATAGAGGGTACGCCGGGAACGGCGAAACGGTTTACCGTGCAGGTCATCGCCGTGAGCACCGGCAGCCGGCCCCCATCCGCATTGCTGAGGCCGTCCACGTCGGCGCTGGTCAGCAGGCCGCTGCCCGACAGCCGGTCGAGGCCGCCGTGGCCCACGAAGTTGACCAGGGAGGCGCCGGTGGCGAGCCCCTGCAGCAGGTGCGCGCGGGCCTGCTCGACCGGCTCCGAATCGAGGTAGATCCGGTCGACGATGTAGCCGCCGGGGATCTGCGAGACGATGCGGTCGCTGTCTGCCGAGAAGCTCGCGCCGCCGTCCGCGCTGTCGGCCAGCATCAGGGCGTTGGACGCCCAGGCCGGGCTCTCCTGGCTCTCGTAGTCCAGGATCTTGTCCACGTACGCGTCCAGCTCCGCCACGGTGAGCACCGGGATGCGGCCCACGGCGATCTCGGGCTGGCCGTCGCCCGTGAAGTCGGCCAGGCGGTTGTCCGCCGGGAAGAGGCCGCCCTCGGCGCGCACCAGCAGGGGAGGCATGACGCAGTCGCCGTAGCCCAGGAGGTTGCGGTAGTCGAGGCTCCCCTCGCCGACCAGCACCGCGTAGCTCGGCGGCACCGCCCAGTTGGCATACGCGTAGGCCAGGAAGTCGCGCAGAGCGTGCGGCGTCGGGATGCCGCCGCCGAAGCCGTCCGCCACCTCGTTCAGGTCAACCACCAGGGCCTCGAGGCCCTGGTCCCGCCGGTGCTCCGCCAGCCGCTCGGCCGGACCCTTCAGACCGGCCGGGACGACGATGAGGACATCGGCGCGGAGGCCCGCGGCCCGCAGGTCGGTCGAGGTCCAGTCGCGGGTGGCGGCCGGTGTCTTGAGCGCGGCCGGTCCGGCGGCGAAGTAGCGGGCTCCGGCCGACGGGTGGAAGCTCACTCCGTAGGAGCCCGCCTGAGGCGCCACGGCCGCGCCGGTGATCCAGAGGGGGCGCAGCGGGTCGGTCACGTCGAGCAGCCT
>JANOCF010000559.1:0-2044 GCA_031412055.1 Holophagales bacterium
GTACGAGAGCAGCCTGCTCGCGAACGTCGCGGTCGAGGTTCCGGACGGCGAGGGGATCGAGCGGGTGGAGCTGTTCCTCAACGAGACCCGGCTGGCGACCCTCTACCAGCCGCCGTACACGCAGCCCGAGATCCTGCCCAAGGACCAGCCCGTGGCCTATGACCGGGCCGTGGCCTACCTGACGGACGGCAACTCCACCGAGGACCTGGTCTTCGTCAACGCCCCCGACAACCTGGAGGAGCTCGAGATCGAGTTCGTCGAGCTCTACACCTCCGTGCTCGACCGCCAGGGCCGTCCGAGAGAGGGTATGGAGCAGAAGGACTTCACGGTCACCGAGGACGGCGTGCGCCAGGACATCGCCCGCTTCGAGAAGGTCACCAACCTGCCGATCCACGCCGCCGTGGCCCTGGACATCTCGGCGTCGATGAGCGACAAGGTGGAGCAGACCCGGCTGGCCGCGTTGCAGTTCCTGGAAGAAACCATCCAGCCCAAGGACCGCGCCGCCATCGTGACCTTCAACGACCGGCCGCAGCTCGCCGTGAAGTTCACCAAGGACCTGACCACGCTGGCCGGAGGGCTTGCGGGGCTCAAGGCCGAGCGCGGCACCGCGCTCTACGACTCGATCATCTTCAGCCTCTTCTACTTCAACGGGGTGAAAGGGCAGCGAGCCCTGCTGCTGCTCTCCGACGGCAAGGACGAAGGCAGCCGCTTCTCCTTCGAGGATGCCCTCGACTACGCCCGCCGGGCCGGCGTGACCATCTACTCCATCGCGCTGGGCGAAGACGTCGACCGCAAGAAGCTGGAGAAGATCTCCGAGGAGACGGGCGGACGGGCGTTCTTCCTCCAGGGCACCGCGGCGCTCAGCGGCATCTACAAGACGATCGAGGAGGAGCTGCGCTCCAAGTACCTGATCGCCTACCAGTCGAGCAACACCAGCGGACGCGACGAGTTCCGCTCGGTCGACCTCAAGGTCGTGGGCAAGCCTGGAGTGGAAGCCAAGACGTTGCGCGGTTATTACCCCTAAGATTACCCATAAGACTACCCGTAAGACTACCCGTAAGACTTCCCACGGCCCGGCGTGTCCTGATAGGGTGCCGGGCCACATGAACAGTCGAGAGTGGCAGGTCGGCATTGTCGGGACCTTTGATGTCGAGAATTATGGCGACCTGCTCTTCCCGTTGATCGCAGAGGCCGAGCTGGCGGAGCGGCTCGGTCCGGTCAAGCTCCACTGCTTCTCGTACGAAGCCAGGACTGCGGATGAGTGGCCCTTTCCGGTCACCGCGCTCACGGAGCTGCCGCGGCTCGTCTCCGGCCTCGACGCCCTGGTGATCGGCGGGGGCTTTCTCGTGCGTTTCGACAAGGGCGTGGCTCCCGGCTACGGCCCGCCGCCGGGCATCCACCATCCGACGGGCTACTGGCTCTCGCCGGCGCTGATGGCCTTGCAGCACGATGTTCCGGTGCTCTGGAACGCTCCGGGCGCGGACTACCAGGACTTCCCGGCGTGGGCCGATCCCCTGATGGAGCTGGCGTTCTCGTCGAGCGCGTACATCGCGGTCCGCGACGAACCCTCGCGCGCGGCGCTCGCCCGGTTCGTCGACCCGGACCGGATCGCCGTCGTGCCCGACACCGCCTTCGGTATCGGGCGGCTCCAGCTCCGGGAGCGCAACGCGGCCGGCCTGACGGGGCCGGACATCATCATCCAGGGCGTCCGCACCCTGGGCGCCAGCCAGCGCTTCCTCAAGCGGCACGCCGACCGGCTGCGGGGATACAAGCTGCTGGCACTGCCGATCGGCCCGGTCAACAGCGACGACACGTCGGTACTCGACGCCGGCCTTCCCGGTCTCGTGACCCTGCCCGAGTGGCCGCACCCGCTGTTGATGGCCGAGCTCATCCGAAACGCGGACGCCGTCATCGGCCCCAGCTTTCATCTCGCGATCACCGCCCTGACCGCGGGCGTGCCCGTGTTCTCGCCGATCGACCTCAGCCTGTGGAAGTACCCGGGCCTGGCGGGCTTCGACACCATCTACCCCGCGCCGGGAGAGGA
>JANOCF010000560.1:0-7802 GCA_031412055.1 Holophagales bacterium
GAAGTCGCGACCACCGCCGCCGCCGCCAAAGCCGCCGCTGTCACCACCACCACGGTAGCCGCCGCCACCTCCACCGGCGTAGCCGCCACCTCCACCGCCGCCGCCGGCATAGCCACCGCCACCACCACCACCAGCATAGCCGCCGCCACCACCGCCGCCATAGCCGCCGCCGTAGCCACCAGGCCGCGGACCACCACCAGCGCCGCCGGGGACGCGCTCACGGGCTTCGTTCACGTTCAGGCTGCGCCCCTGGAAGTTGAACCCGTTGAACTTCTCGACAGCACGCGTAGCCTCGTCATCCGAGCTCATCTCCACAAACCCGAAGCCGCGCGAGCGCCCGGTGACCCGGTCCATCATCACCGTCGCCGACTCGCACGTCCCTGCCTCCGCGAAGAGCACGCGGAGATCATCGCCCGTGGTCGCGAAGTTGAGGTTTCCGACGAAAAGCTTCCTGCCCATCAGTCTGTCGCTCCTTTGGCCCTCGGGCCACTTGTCATGAACCGGCGTCGCGCCGGCAGGGTGCTGCACTCAAAAAAGGCGGTCTCCTGCCGCGAGCGACGGAGAGGGGCGCCTGTCAAGCAAAGAACTTTCAATATATCAGAGTGTTCCGTGGCCGCCAAAGCGCTCCTCACGGGCAGGCCGGGAACGCAGTCGTGTCCGTCACCGCGTCGGCCGAGATGCCCTGGGGGTTCACGTACGTCTTGACCCGGCCGGTCGAGGTGTCCGTCACGGTGACGACAAACTCGACGTTGGTCGTGGCCGCGAAGAAGACCCAGTAGTGGTTGTTGACGCTGCAGCCGTTGAGCACCTTGACCAGCATCTCCCAGTTCTCCGGACCGAAGAACCAGAGCAGGCCCGAATCGTCCGAGTTGACCGGCACCACGCTCGCCTGGCCGGTGCTCCCGGTGTTGGTCTCCCAGTCGACACGGACCTGGAAGCGGTTGCCGTTGAGGCACAGGGTGTGGGCATCCTCGACGCAGACGCTGGGCGTCCCGTTGGTGGTTGCGGTGGCCTCGTTGGAGTAGGCGGAGAAGCCGCTGGCGTTGGTCGCCCGGATCCGGAAGACGTACGTGGTCGCCGGATCGAGCTCGATGATCTCGACCTCTTCGGCGTTCGCCGGCACCGGCCCGATATCCGCGAAGACGGTAGTGGGGGTGCGGATCTCGATCCGGTACTCGGTCTCGTCGGTCGCGTTGTCGTTCCAGGCGAGCAGGATCTCGGTCGTGGACAGGGGCGAAGCGGTAAGGCCGGTCGGCGCGGCGGGCACGTTCCCGGCGGCGCCGGCCTTGTAAAGGGAGCGGATGCCGCCCTGGTCGTCGCTGTTGAGGCGGCCGCCGCGGCCGTCGTCGTGGATGTAGGCCCGCATCAGGGCGTCGTCGTGGGTCGCGTTCGAGCACGACGGGTCGTTGCTGTCGTCGTCGCCGCAGGCGTGGTTGAGGCCGAGCGTGTGCCCGAGCTCGTGGGCGAACAGCTCCTCGGTGGCCTTGGAGGGGCTCGAGCTGTCCGAGAAGAAGCAGGCGATGCCGTCGTTGATGACGATGTCGGCGTTCGCGATGCGGTGGTACTGCTTCCCCTGCCAGGCGGTCCCTTCGGAGTAGTACCAGGGGCCGCCGTACGCCAGGACGCCGCCGGAGTTGCAGTTGAAGCTGGGCATCTCGCTGTTCGGATCGTTGAAGACGACGGTGTTGACCTCGTCGTAGTCGGTCAGCCCCGTGCTGTTGCCGGTCTTGCCGTCATAGCGGTAGTCGACCGGCGTCTGGGTCTCGTTGTTCCAGGTCTTGAGGGCGTTCTGGAATTCGGCATAGCCGCCGCCGGCGACGCCCTGCTGGCCCTGGTTGTAGGCCTTCCACATCACCTTGCCCGCGGTGTCGAACTCGAACCAGCGCAGGTTGAGCCCGTCGTCCGGATCCTCGAAGAGACGGAAGTCGGCCGAGAGCCGGCCGGGCTCGCCGGTGCCCGCCGTGCCTGCGGTGCCCGCTACGTTCGTCACGAAGTAGTTGCCGGCCGCCGAGCGGATGCCGTTCCGCGCGCGCTCGCCGATCCAGCGGGAAAAAGCTTCGAAGTTGCGCAGGCGGTCGCCGCCCTGCACCTCTTCGAAGCCGGTCACCGTCTTGCGGAGCTCCCGGGCCTCGTTGAGGTTGCGCACGGCGAGACGGCGTCCGCCGTCCTGGACCTCGCGGAAGGCGCCGAGGAGGAAGTGCTTGGTCCGGTAGGTGCCGTCGGCCGTAGGCTCGAGAAACAGCAGGGCGCGCTCGCCGTCGTGGAGGCGCGGCGCGCCGTAGATCTTCAGAGACATCCCGTCACGGCCAATGCCGCCCGGCACGCGAACCACAGTGGTACCGCCGGCCGGGATCTCGCCCTTGAGCATCTCCTCGATCCGGACGACGTACTCGGTCACGGGGGCACCGCCGTTGCGCACGCCCGCGGCGCGATCCACCGATTCAACCCGCACCACGGCGGCAACCTGGGAACCGTCCACCAGGGCCTCGTCCGACACCATGACGTAGCTGGTCGCCGCGAGAGGGCTGCCGGCCAGGGCGAGAAGAGCAGGCAGAACGGCCCGCAGGGAAATGCTTCGGATGCTCATGTCATTACTCCGTAGAAAAAGGTCTACGCCGGAGGCGCACAGATTTCCTGTCGGGGGTCGGTGGTCGAGGCGGGGAACTGCAGAGCCAAGGCGCGACTTCGTTCGACTGGTTTTCCGATGGCTGATCCAGCGCACCTATTGTACACCGGAGAGGTGCTCAATGTCGTGATTTGCCTTGCTGGAGGGCGTGTTACGATGATTCGCGACCCAGCTCGATCAGCTCCGGGAGACCTCTGAGGAGATACGATGCCGCACCGTCTGGCCGCCGCACATCCGTCGCCGTTCGTCCGCTTCCATCTAGTGGCGCTGATCGCGGTGATCACGCTGGCGCTCACGGCTCCCGTGCACGCTGTGGAGCCCTGGGACGCGCCGGCCTTCTCCGCCGACCCGGCCGCGATGGTCCGCGCCGCCGCGGCGCTGCCGGCGCCCGCGAACGCCAGCGACCCGGGCGTGGACGTCCTCCTGATGGAGTCGGTCTACTCCTACGACGAAGCCGGCAAGGAGACCTACACCCAGCGGCTCGTCTATCGCTTCAAGGACGGCAAGGTCCACGAGAGCTGGTCGGCGATCGAAGAGTCCTGGGCTCCGTGGCACCAGGAGCGCCCCACCCTGCGGGCGCGCGTGATCACCCTGGACGGCGTGGCCCACCAGCTCGACCCGGCGACCGTCACCGAGAACGCCGAGACGGCGAGCGGTCCGGACATGTTCGAGGATGGCCGCGTGCTCCGAGCGCCGCTGCCGGCCACCGGCTCCGGGTCGGTGGTCGAGCAGGAGGTGGTGGTGCGCGAGACCGCGCCGTTCTTCCAGGCCGGCACGGTGCAGTACGCGAACCTCCAACTCGCGGTGCCAGTGCGCCGCGTCCGCCTCGTGCTGGAAGCGCCCGCCGGCCTGCCCCTGCGCTGGATCGCACGCAAGCTCCCGGGCGCCGCTCCCCGCGAGGAGCTCTCCGGAGGACGGCGCCGCCTGACGTTCGAGATCCGCGACCTCGGCCCCTGGGAGGCGGCGGAGCCCGGCCTGCCGCCCGAAGTGCCGCGCACCGCGTACGTGGCCTTCTCCACCGGCAGGTCGTGGAGCGATCTGTCCCGCCGGTACTCGGAAATCGTGGACCAGGCCATCCGGGGCTCGGACGTGGCCGCCTTCCTGCGCTCGGCCGGGAGCGGTGCCTCGCAGAGCGGTTCGCAGGTCGAGACGATCGACAAGCTCCTCTCCAAGCTCGGCAGCGAGATCCGCTACACGGGCATCGAGCTGGGACAGGGAAGTCTGCTCCCTCGCACTCCGGCCGAGACGCTGAAGCGGAAGTTCGGCGACTGCAAGGACAAGGCGGTGCTGCTCACCGCGCTGCTGCGCTCTCTCGACATCCCGGCCTACGTGGCGCTGCTCAACGCGGGCGAGGGCGATCCCGACGTCGAGGAGTCGCTGCCGGGCCTCGGCGCCTTCAATCACGCCATCGTCATGGTGCCGGGCAACCCCGCGGTCTGGATCGATCCGACCGAGCCCTTCGCCCGCGCCGGCGAGCTGCCCGTCCAGGACCAGGGACGCCTCGCGCTGGTCGCGAGCCCCACGGCCACCGGCCTGGTGCGCACGCCCGAGGCCACCTCCGCCGACAACCGCGAGGTCGAGACGCGGGAGTTCTTCCTCTCCGACCTGGGCGGCGCCCGGGTGGTCGAGACCACCGATTACTGGGGCGCCCAGGAGCAGGAGCTGCGCTCCTCCTACGCCGGCTCGGACAACGAGGGGGTACGCGAGGCGCTGGGGGAGTACGCCACGGAGGCCTACCTGGCCGACAACCTGGCCGGCGTCGACTACTCGGACTCGAAGGACCTCTCCCGCCCCTTCCGCCTGCGCCTGGAGGTGATGGGCGCGGACCGCGGAACCACGGACGTGCGCGAGGCCGCGGTGGCGATCTTCCTCTCCTCCTTCGTGGAACGACTGAGCGAGGAGCTCACCGGAACGTCCGGCGAGGATGAGGAAGAGGCGCCGGGACCTCGCGTGAACGACTACGTTTTCTCCCGTCCTCTCCAGCTCGAGGTGCGCTACCGCATCGTGCCGCCCGCCGGCTTCGCGCTGCAGCCGCTGCCCGCCTCCCGCGCCCGGCGGTTCGGCCCCGCCAGGCTGGAGGAGGCCTACACCGAGGGCAAGGACGGCGTGGTCGAGGCCACGCTTCGCTTCGACACGGGCAAGCGGCGGATCAGCCCTGCCGAGTTCGAGGCCCTGCGCGAAGGGCTCCGGGAGCTCTCCGGGGAGAAGCCGGTCATGATCTCCTTCGAGCAGGTCGGCGAGGCCCACCTCGCGGCCGGACGCATCCGGGAGGCGCTGGACGAGTTCCGGAAGCTGGCGGCCCGGGATCCGAAGAAGGCCCTGCCGGGCACGCGCATCGCACGCGCTCTCCTCGCCGGCGGTCTGGGCGAGGCGGCGCGCCAGGAGGCCGAGGAGGCCACCCGGCTGGATCCCAAGCTCGTCCATGCCTGGACCACGCTCGGCTGGATCCGCCAGCACGACGACATGGGGCGGCGCTTCGGCAAGGGCTTCGACCGCGCCGGCTCGATCCAGGCCTACCGCAAGGCCGTGGAGCTCTCCCCGGACAGCGGCGAGGCCCGGGGCGATCTGGCCATCCTCCTGGAGCACGACGCCGAGGGGAGCCGCTACGCTCCCGGCGCGGAGCTCGCCGCGGCCATCGCGGAGTACGAGGCCATGAAGGAGGAGCTCGACGGCCTGGGCCTGCCCAACAACCTGGCCATCGCGTACATGTGGGCCGGACGTTTCGACGACATGAAGAAGACGCTCGACGCCATGACGGCCTCCGAGTCGGTGACCACGCTGCGGCTGGTGGCCGTGGCCGCAACCAGCGGGCCCGAGGCCGCGATCAAGGAGGCGGAGCGCGCCTTTCCGGACGCCGAGTCCCGCGCCAACGCGCTGTCCGGCGCGGCCCGCAATCTGATGCTCACGCGGCGCTATCCCGAGGCCGCCTCCCTGTTCGAGCAGGCCGGCAGGCGGTCCTCCAACGCGGCGGCGCTGCTCAACCTGGCCGAGCTGCTCCGCAAGACCCGGCGCCACGAGGAGCTGACCCTCTCGGCCAGGGACCCCGCGAGCGCGGTGCGGCGGCTGCTGTCCGCGGCGGCCTCCTCCTCGCTAAGCCCGGAGACGTTCGAGAGGCTGATGAGCAAGGATTTGGTGCGCGGGCTGTCCGTTGAGGAGCGCCAGAAATTCTGGACGGGCTTCCAGCAGGGCTTCAAGGCGTCCCTCCAGGCCGCGAAGTCCGCCGACGTGCCCGTTGCGGTGGCCATGGATCTCGGGCTCGCCGTGCTGCGCGACACCGTCACCGGCGACGACGCCCTCGGCTACCGTGTCGTCATGGCCGCCTCGGTCGGCGAAGGCTCCCGCCGGGCCGTGTTCGTCGTGCCCGAGGAAGGCGAGTACCGGATCGTAGCCACGGACAAGACGCTCTACATGATGAGCGACGAGGTCCGCCGCCGGCTGGCAAGACAGGACCTGCGCGGCGCCCGGCAGTGGCTGGACTGGGCCTGGGACGAGCTGCAAGGCGTGAAGCCGGCCGATCCCATGGCCTCCCCGCCGCTCCTCGCGCTGTGGTCCAAGGGCTCCGAGGGCGACGGGGAGCAGATCCGGTGCGCCGCGGCCGTCCTCCTGACCTGGACCGAGCATCTCGGCAAGGTGCTGCCGGAGCTGACGTCGTGCCGGGACGCTGCCCCGCAGGGTCCCCGGCGCGACGCTCTCGAGCTGTCCCTGCTGACGGCCTACCAGGCCATGAACCGGAGCACGGACGCGGCCGACACCGCGCACCGGCTGCAGGAGTCCGCGCCTGCCTCGGAGAACCTCTTCCTCCAGCAGCTCGTCGCCCTCGGCCGACTCGACCGCTGGGACGACCTGCGCCAGGTTGTCGAAGGGCGGAAGGCGCAGGCCCCCGACGACCCGATGGTGTACCGGACCCTGGCGGATATCGCCATGAGGAAAGGAGACTTCCCGGGTGCGGAGACGATCCTCCAGCGGCTGATCGACTCCGGCAAGGCCGATCCCGGCGCCTACAACGATCTCGCCTGGCTTCTGGTCTTCCAGGGAAAGACGGACGAGCGGGCGCTGGAGCTTGCCCAGCGGGCGGCCAATCTCTCCCATTACAAGCTCCACAACGTGCTCCACACGCTGGCTTCGATCTACGCCGAGCAGGGCAAGACCGCCGAAGCGTACCGCCTGGCCCTGCAGGCCATGGAGGTGGCGGGCGGCGAGCCCACCTACTCGGACTGGTACGTGTTCGGCCGACTGGCCGAGCAGTACGGCATGCCCGAAGCGGCGCGGCGCTGCTACGAGAGGGCCAGGTGGACGTCGGAGGGCAAGCCCGATCCGACGTCGAGCATCCACTTGGCGCGCCGCCGTCTCGAAGCGCTGGGGTCCCGGCCCGCGGAGCCCAAGCGGACCGCGTCCCGCCCGTGAACGTCGTCGGGATCTCGGCCTTCTTCCACGAGTCGGCCTGCTGCCTGCTCCGTGACGGGGAGCTGGCGGCGGCGGCCGAAGAGGAACGCCTCTCGCGGGTCAAGCACGACCCCCGCCTGCCGGTCTCGGCCTTCCGCTGGTGCCTGCGCGCCGGCGGAATCGGCATCGCGGACGTGGACGCGATCGCCTACTACGAGTCGCCCACCCGCAAGCTGGCTCGCCAGCTCTGGTCCGGCATTCCCGCCGGAGCCTCGCCCGACCTTCCCTGGCTCGATCCCGGGCAGCCGGAGCGCGCCATCCGCGAGGGGCTCGGGTACGAGGGGCCGGTCCTCCTGTTCGGGCATCACGCCTCCCACGCGGCCAGCGCCTTTTTCTTCTCCGGCTACCTCGAGGCCGCGGTCTTGACCGTCGACGGGGTCGGCGAGTGGGACACCACGACCTACGGCCGTGGGGAAGGAGCGAAGCTGGAGGTCTTCGAGAGGGTCGAGTTCCCTCACTCGCTCGGCCTCCTCTACTCCACGATCACCGCCTATCTCGGCTTCGAAGTGAACGACGGGGAGTACAAGGTCATGGGGCTGGCTCCCTATGGCGAGCCGCGCTACGCGGACCGGGTGCGCTCCCTGGTCTCCACAGGTCCCGGCGGGAGGTTCGAGCTGGACCTGCGCTACTTCGGCTTCCTTCGGGGGGAGCGGATGTACTCCGAAGCGCTGTGCGATCTCTTCGGCGCTCCTCCCCGTCCGAGGGAGTCGGAGGTGACCCGCTTCCACCGGGA
>JANOCF010000561.1:0-6262 GCA_031412055.1 Holophagales bacterium
GCACGGCACCGTCCAGCGCACGGAACGTGGCCGCGGAGTCGACGTGGGCGATCTTCTTCTCCAGCTCCTGGAGCTGCGTATCGGTCTCCACTCTCGCCCCGCTCGCACCGCTCCCCGACGCCAGGGCCGCGAGCGGGTAGAGGGCGTTGTCCGTGGACCCGCGGAGGCTATCCATCAACTCCTGCTGCCACGCGCCAAAGGAGATCCGGCGCAGCGGGTAGCCGCGCGCGGCCATCCAGCCCACGATCCGGCTCCACTCGACCGGCTTCGGGGTGGTGAGATGGAAGGCTCCGCCCCGCGACCCGGGCTTGAGCGAGAGCTCGACCAGCGCTGCGCTGACGTAGTCGACCGGCGTGATCGGGATGAGACGGTCGAGCTCCGGAGCGCTGCCGAGCTGCAGGCAGGAGCGGATCATCCGGTGCACGAAGTCGGTCTCGGCCCAGGCCCCGGTCCGGCTGTCCCAGCCCACGCGGCCGAGACGGTAGATGGCCACGGGCAGGCCGCGCTCGCCGGCCAGGCGGACCAGCCGCTCCGCCACCCACTTCGACTGCACGTAGCCGTCCGGCAGCCCCAGGCTCGCGGCCGGATCGAGGCTCTCGTCGACCACCGCCCAGTCCGCAAAGGCCGCGGAGTCAAAGACGCTGGTGGTGGAGACGTAGTGCACGGGCTTCAGCCGGCCCTCGCCCGCCAGCCGCAGGACCTCCTCGGTGCCGAGCACGTTGGGCCGCTTGAGCGCCGCGTAGGGATAGGCGAAGTTGACCAGGGCGCCGTTGTGGTAGATGGCGTCCAGCTCCTCCCCCAGCTCCCGGAAGCGCTCCAGCGGCAGGCCCAGGCGCGGCTGGGCGAGGTCGCCCGGCAGCGGCCGGATGCGCGCGGCCAGGGCGTCGTCCCAAAGGGCGTAGGTCTCCAGGCTGCGGCGGATGCGGCCGAGCCCCTCGGCCGGGCTGGAGGCCCGCACCAGGCAGTGCACGTCCGCCCGGGTGCGGCGCAGCAGCTCGGCGAGCAGGAACGAGCCGACGAAGCCCGTGGCGCCGGTGAGCAGCACCGATCGGGGATCGCGGCTCCACTCCACCGGCTTGCCGGCCGCGCGGATCGCCGGGTCGAGCACGATCTCGGCGTCGAGATCGAGGGCCGCGGCCGTCTCCTCTTTCGTGCCGCGGCGCAGGTCGTCGATGTGGAGGGCCAGGTCGGCCAAGGTGTCGATCTCGAAGAAGCGCCGGGCCGAGACCTCCACGCCGAACAGGTCGCGGAAACGGCCGAGGATGCGGATCGCCGCGATCGAGTGGCCTCCCACGTCGAAGAAGTTTTCGTCCGCCGCCACGCTCTCCAGGCCCAGGACCTCCGACCAGAGCGCGGCCAGGGCCTTCTCGGTCCCGGTCCGCGGGGCCAGGACCTCACCGGCCGTCTCCTCCTTCTCGGGGTCGGGCAGCGCCCGCCGGTCCACCTTGCCGTTGGCGTTCAAGGGCATGGCGTCCAGGAACACGAGGAAGGTAGGCACCATGTAGGCCGGGAGGCTCTCGCCCAGGAAGGCGCGGATGTCGGCCGCGGAGGGCGCGGCGCCGGCTGCGCAGACGAGGTAGGCCACCAGGTCGCGGTCGTTCGCCCCGGCCCGCTCGCGGGCCACGACCACGGCGGCGCGCACGGCCGGATGCTTGCGCAGCGCGCCCTCGATCTCCTCCAGTTCCACGCGGAAGCCGCGGATCTTGATCTGGTGGTCCACCCGGCCGAGGAACTCGATGGTACCGTCCGGCAGGGTGCGGGCGAGGTCGCCCGTGCGGTAGAGGCGCGCGCCGGGCTCCACGCCGAACGGATCGGGCAGGAACTTCTCGGCCGTGGCCGCCGGGCGCCCGATGTAGCCCCGGGACAGGCTGGAGCCGCCGATATGGAGCTCCCCGGGCACGCCGATCGGCGCCGGCTGGCCACAGGGGTCCAGGAGGTAGACCCGCGTGTTGACCATGGGACGGCCCAGGGGCAGCCACGGGATGCCCGAAGCCATATCCGGGGCGTTCGGGGTGCCGGCCGGAGGCAGCCGGTAGGACATGATGCCCACGGTGCTCTCGGTCGGGCCGTAGTGGTTGTTGATCGAGCTCTCGGGGTCGCGCGCCTGGATCTCCCGCGCGTCGCGCCAGAAGAAGGTCTCGCCTCCCACCAGCATGCGCTTGCGCGGCAGCAGGGCCGCCGCCCGCGGCGCGCTGCGCAGCGCGTTGAGGTGCGACGGCACGATCTTCAGGAAGTCGATGGAGTGGCGGCTGAAGTAGTCGGCGAACTCGTCCGGCGACTTGGCCCGCGCCTCGGAGATCACGTGCAGGCAGCCGCCCATGCAGAGCGAGCCGAAGATGGGCGTCTTGCCCACGTCCGCCGAGATCGTGGAGACGGTGGCCACGTGCGCCCGGGGCGGGAGCTGGAGCCGCCGCAGGATGCCCCGCAGATGGTTCTGCAGGTGCCGGTGCTCGACCGAGACCCCCTTGGGCCGGCCGGTCGAGCCGGAGGTGAAGATGGTGTAGACCGCGTTCGCGGGGGTGGCGCCGCTGACCGGGTTGTCCTCGTCTTCTGCCGCAAGCGGCTCCGGGTTCTCCTCGAGGTCGAGAATGCGGACGCCGCTCTCCTCGATGCCGGCGATACCCGCGAGGTCGACGGAGAGGCCGCTCCGCAGCAGCATCAGGCCGGCGCCGGCGTCTTCCAGCATCACCCGCAGGCGCTCGGCCGGGAAGGTGGCGTCCAGGGGGACGAACGCTCCGCCCGCCTTGAGCACCGCGAAGATGCCGACGATGTAAGCCATGGAACGGTCGGAGCAGACGCCGACCTGGGTCTCGGGGCCCACGCCCAGCCGCCGCAGGCGATGGGCCAGGCGGTTGGCCCGGCGATTGAGCTCGCCGTAGGTCAGCATGCGGTCCTCGTAGACCACCGCCGGCTCGTCGGGACCGAGCGCCGCCTGCTCCTCGAACATCTCGTGCGCGCAGCGGTCCTCCCGGTCCTCCTCCCAGGGCGCCTGGCGGCGGCCCATCCACTCCACCGTGAGCTGCTGGCGCTCCGCCGGGGTCAGCAGGGACAGGTCGCCCACGTGCCGGTCGGGATCGGCGGCCAGGCCGCGCAGGAGGTTGCCCAGGTGCCCCAGCAGGCGGTCCATGGTCAGGCCGTCGAAGAGCCGGGGATCGTAGGTCAGCCGCACGCCGAGGCGCTCGCCCGGGATGACCACGCCGGCGATGGGATAGTTGGTGCGCTGGAAGGAGGCGACGTTGTCGACCTCCAGGCCGCTGACGCTCTCCTTCAGCGACTCGCCCAGCGGGTAGTTCTCGAACGCCAGGATCGAGTGGAAGAGCGGCAGGTTGCGCGGCACCTCGCTCCACCCCTGGACCTCGGAGAGCGGGGTGTGCTCGAAGCGCCGGGCCTCGACCTGGTGCTCCTGGAACGCCGCCAGCCACTCGGGCAGGCGGTCGGCGGCGGAGACCCGCACGGCCACGGGAAGGGTGTTGAACAGCCCGACCATGGTCTCGATCCCCGGCAGCTCCGGCGGGCGGCCGGAGACCACGGAGCCGTAGACGATCTTGCCCTGCCGGCTGTAGCGGTGGAGCAGCAGCGCCCAGGCGCCCTGCGCCATGGTGTTGAGCGTGAGCTGGAGCCGGCGCGCGTGGCCCCGCAGGCCGGCCGTGACCGGCTCGGGGAGGACGAGGGAGCGCCGGTGGGCGAGCTCGTCGGGATCCGCCGGGTAGGAGCGGTCGATGCCCAGGGGCGTGGGCTCGCCGACTCCCCGCAGGGTCTCGCGCCAGAACGCCTCCGCCTCCGCCAGGTCCTGCCGCTGCAGCCAGTCGAGGTACTCGCGGTAGGGGCGCGGCTGCGGCCGGGACGGCTCCCGGCCGGCGATGATCTCCCGGTACGCGAGGAACAGCTCCGAGAGGATCAGCGGCACGGACCACCCGTCGAGCAGGGCGTGGTGGTGGGCGTGCACGATCTCCCAGGAGTCCTCGGCCCGGCGGACCAGGGCCATGGAGGCGAGCGGCGCCCGGGCGAGGTCGAAGCCGGCGCGGCGCTCCTCCCGCAGCAGGGCGCGGAGCTGCTCCGCCTGCTCTCCGGAAGAGAGGCCGCGCCAGTCGGCCTCGCGCCAGGCCGGCTCCACGCCGGCGCGCACGACCTGCAGCGGCTGCGGCACGCCTTCCCAGGCAAAAGAAGTCCGCAGCACGGGGTGGCGGCCGGTGACCCAGCTCCAGGCGCGGCGCATGGCCTCGGGCTCCAGCTCGCCGCGGATCGTCCAGCTCACCTGCTCGTAGTATGTCCCGGCGTCGGAGGACGACAGCGTGTGGTACAGCATGCCCTGCTGCACCGGCGACAGCGGGTAGAGGTCCTCGAGCGAGCCGTCTCCGCCCCCCGCCGACACCAGGCGGTCCAGCTCGGCCTGGCCGATCCCGGCCAGGGGGAAGTCGGACGGCGTGTAGACGGCTTCCCCCGGCACCCGGCCGCGCGCGACCAGGGAGCGGAGGAAGGCCAGCGCGTCGCCGGCCAGCCGCTCGATCGTCTCCCGGCGGTGCAGGCGGCCGCTGTAGGTCCAGGAGAGCCACAGCCGGCCGCCGGAGATGCGGGCGTCGATCGTCAGGAGATGACTGCGCCCGGCCCGCGGCGAGACCGCGGGACCGGGGTCCTCGGGCGCCAAGGCAAAGGGCGAGTCCGCGGGCAGCGCCTGGTCGAGCTGGCCCAGGTTGTTGAAGGCGACCTGGGCCGCGGGCAGGGAGCGCAGACGATCGGCGGTCTCCGCTCCCGCGAGGTAGCGCAGGGCGCCGTAGCCCGTGCCGCCGCCGGGCACGGCCCGGAGCTGCTCCTTGACGGTCCCAATGGTCTCGCCCGGGGTGCCCGGGATGCCCGGGGTGTCGGGGGTCCCGCCGCCCCGCAGCTCCAGGAGGACCGGGTAGACGGCGGTGAACCAGCCCACGGTGCGGGACAGGTCCACACCATCCTCCTCGTCCCGGCCGTGGGTCTCCAGATCGACCAGCAGGCGGGGCTCGCCGGTCCAGGCGGAGAAGGCCTGGAGCACGGCGCCGAGCAGCGCGTCGTCGATCCGCGTGCGGTAGGCGGCCGGGATCTCGCGCAGCAGGACGCGGGTCTCCTCGGCCTCCAGCGCCACGGCCACGGTCTCGGCGGCTTCAAAGGTGTTGTCGCCTCCCGGGAGGTCCACCGGCAGCCGCGGGACCCGTTCCCGGGCCGGATCGGCCCAGTGCTCCATCTCGCCAGCGAGCGCGCCCGACCGGGCTTTGCCGGCCTGGCGGCCGGCCCACTCCGCGAAGGATGTGGTCCGGGCCGGGAGCGACGGCGTCTCGCCGCGCCCCAACTGGCTGTAGACCTCCTCCAGGTCCTCCAGCAGGATGCGCCAGGAGACGCCGTCCACGGCCAGGTGGTGAATCACGATCAGCAGGCGCCCGCCGTCGCCGTCCTCCGGCCCGAAGTCGAAGCTCGCCACGCGCACCAGTGGACCCTCCGACAGGTCGAGGGAGGACTGAAGGAGGGTCGAGACCTCGGTCACGGCACCGGCCCGCGCGGTCTCCGGCAATGCGGAGAGATCGACCCGCCCGAACGGCACCGGCCCCCACGGCGCGGTCTGGCGCTGGCGCCAGCCGTCGTCTCCGCTTTCGAAGCGAAGATTCAGGGCATCGTGATGGCCGAGCAGGACGGCAAAGGACCGCTCCAGCCGCGCCGGGTCGAGCCGCTCGCGCGACGCGAGCAGAAGGGCGTGGTTGAAGTGGTGCGGGTCGGGCAGGTCCCGCTCGACCCGCTCAAAGAAGAGGCTCTGGATCGGAGACAGCGGCACGATCCCCACGCGCGCACCGGCGGCTGCCGAGGCGGGCGCCTTGCCGGACGCGAGGACTGCCAGCTCAGCGACCGTGGGGTGGCGAAAGATCTGCCCCGGAGTGATCTTGAGACCCGCCTTGGTGGCGCGGCTCACGATCTGCAGGCTGAGGATCGAGTCTCCCCCCAGCTCGAAGAAGTTGTCGTGGATGCCGACCCGCGGGACGCCCAGGACCTGGGTCCAGACGCCGGCCAGCAGGGTCTCCTCGGGAGTGCCCGGAGCCACGAAGGCGCGTGCCGTCCCAGCTTCCCGCACTGCCTCCGATACCGCCTCGGGGGCGGGCAGCGCGCGGCGGTCGATCTTGCCGTGCGCGGTCAGCGGCAGGGCCTCCAGGAACACGAACGCGGCCGGGATCATGTGCTCCGGCAGGGACGCTGCCAGGGCAACGCGCAGATCCTGCTGCTCTGAAACCACGTAGGCCACCAGCCG
>JANOCF010000562.1:0-2374 GCA_031412055.1 Holophagales bacterium
CGGCGCGGCTTCCACGGGAGCCGTGTGGAACACCGTGCGGCCGACGTTGCCCAGCGCCTGGTTGATGGCGTGGATGAGCACCTGCACCGCCGGCGAGGCGTACTCGTCGGTGGCGACGATGGACGCGCCCGCGTTGGCCCGCAGGTCCGCGGCGATGGCCTGGACGAAGCGCTTGGCGCGGGCATCCGTGAGGACGTCTCCGCCAGTCGCGCCGGCAGGAGCCGCCCCGACCGCCTGGGCCAGCGCGAGTGTGAACGCCTCCACCTCCGCCGGCGGGAGGGGCAGCCGGTGATCCGAGAGCGTGCCCGTGTTGGTCGGCGTGCTCTCGATCGCGTACAGCCGGCTCATCTCGAGGTTGTCCTTGCGCACCCGGCGATGGCGAGCGAAGTCGCGCTGGTAGCGGACGTTGCCCGGCCCGACCGTGAGCACGTCGCCGTCGATCGAGACGATCACCTTCGCGGCGTTGAAGTCGTAGCGCGTCTCCATCGGCTGCCCGAAGGCGGCCCGCGCCGCGGCCCGCGTGTTGTGGCCGCCGGCGGCCTCCCACTGGTGCCAGCGGGCGCGGGGGAAGCGGGTGAGCACGTCCTGCATCTGGGCGGCCATCGTCGGCGAGGTGACCGTCCCGGTGAGAATGCGGATGCCCTCGCCGCCGAGCCCCTGGAGCGCGCGGACGCGCGCTCCGAGGTCGGAGACGAGCGCGCCCCAGGTGGCGATCCGGCCGTTGTGGAGGATCGACTGCGAGCGCTCCGGATCGTAGAGGTCGAGCACGGCGGCCTGGGCGAAGATGTCCGTGGCGCCGAGGCTGGCCGGGTGCTCCGGGTTGCCCTCGATCTTGGTCGGCCGTCCCATGTGGCTCTCGGCGAGCACCCCCATGGCATAGCCCGCGTGCGTGAGCGTCGTGGCATAGAACAGCGGCCGGCCCGGGATGATGTACTCGGGCTGCTTGACGTACGGCACGATGGCTTCCGGCGGCTGCTTGGTGCAGCCGGTCAGCCCGGCGAGGGCGAGCGACGCGCTGGAGAGTTGCAGGAACCGGCGCCGGGAGACGCCGTCCGCCGTGTCCTGCCATTCCGCCGCGTGGCGCGGGAACTCGCGGTGGAGGAGGTCCTGGAACTCGGGCGTCTCGGCGAGCTGTTCGAGGCTCTGCCAGAACTCCGGCCCCTGCTTCTGGCGCAGCCGCTCGCGGACCTCCCCGAGATCCAGGGGGGCCGACTCGGGCCGCGGAGATCCCTCCGCGCCGCACTTACCTTTGGTTTGGTTCAAGCTGTCCATCCGATGGTTCGCTCTCGCTTGTCTCGTCTCCCGCGCCCTAGCGGTGGCACGTGGAGCAGCTCATGAGGGATTGGATGTTGTATTCCTTGACCAGCCGCGCCTGAAGCGCCTGCGCCTCTTCCGGATCGGCGGGCGGCTGCCAGTTCAGATTGAAGACCTCTTCCTTGGGCCGCACGAACCTGCCCGGGTCGCGATGGCACTCCAGGCACCACTCCATCTGCAGCGACGCCTCCTGGTACATCAGCGGCATCCGGTCCACCTGGCCGTGGCAGGTCACGCAGCCGACCCCCTTGGCCACGTGCACGGCGTGGTTGAAGTAGACGAAGTCGGGGAGATCGTGCACCCGCTGCCACTTGATCGGCTCGTTGTTGGCGAAGCTCGACCGCACCGGCTCCAGCAGATCGGCGTTGGTCCAGATCTGGCGGTGGCAGTTCATGCACGTCTCCGTCGGAGGAATCCCGGCGAAGGCCGACTTCTCCACGGACGAGTGGCAGTACCGGCAGTCGATCCCCAGCCCGGCCACGTGATGGTCGTGGCTGAACGGGACCGGCTGCTTCTGCACCACCCCCTGCCCGGTCGCATACGACGAGCGCAGCAGGGCGGAGAAGATCCAGACGAACAGGGCGATGAAGAACACCGCACCGAAGATGCTCACCTTGGCGATGGTGTTCGTGCTGCGATGGAAGATCTGCATCGTGAGGAGACCCCTCCCCTTAGCTCAACGCCGGGCTGCTAAGCGTTCGATCCGATGTCTGGCTGCCGGGGGACTTTGTGAAAGTCGTCACAAGCGCGCATCCTACCCAATCGTCGCAGCGGGTGCAAGACGGGTGCCCCTTCCTTGAGCAAGAGAAAGGGCGGCACGCTGTCAGGCATGTCTCTTGCTCTCCCGAGGGATATGGACACGTTGCAAGCTCTCAACATGATTCAGCCCCTGGTGGACGCGACACAGGACATGAAGCGCCGCAAGGTGAGTAAGTCGCGGTGCGACGAGCTGCTGCTGGCGGTCAACGCGATCCCCGTCGGGGCCTTCCGCGGCCATGGGGGTCATGGGAACGACATCGAACGGCTGTGGATGCAGGCGTTGTCGTCGTTCCGGTACTCG
>JANOCF010000563.1:0-2610 GCA_031412055.1 Holophagales bacterium
GCGCATCAGCTCCAGGCGGCGGGAGATCAGGGTCTCCAGGCGCCGGTGATAGGCCTGGAAGTCCTCGATCGGGACGCGCGCCACGCCGCTCTCCATGGCGGCCCGAGCCACGGCGGGAGGCACGCGTAGGAGCACCCGGTAGTCGAACGGCTTGGGGATCAGATACTCCCGGCCGAAGCTCAGGAAGTCCAGGCCGTAGGCCTTGAGCACGGCGTCGGGCACGTCTTCCCGCGCCAGTTCGGCCAGCGCCTTCACCGCGGCCAGCTTCATGGCGTCGTTGATGTCGGTAGCCCGGGTGTCCAGGGCGCCGCGAAAGAGAAAGGGGAAGCCGAGGACGTTGTTGACCTGGTTCGGGTAGTCGCTGCGGCCCGTGGCCACGATGACGTCCGGCCGGGCGGCGCGGGCCTCTTCGTAGTTGATCTCGGGATCGGGGTTGGCCATGGCGAAGACGATGGGGTCGCGCGCCATGGAGCGGACCATGTCCTGGGTCATCACACCGCTCACCGAGAGGCCGACGAAGACATCCGCGCCCACGAGGGCATCGGCCAGCTTGCGGAAAGGAGTGTCGGCGGGGGCGGCGAACTCGCCCTTATACGGGTCCATGTACTCGGGCCGGCCCTGGTAGACCAGGCCGTGGCTGTCGCAGAGGAGGATGTTCTCCCGGCGCGCGCCCAGTTTCTCGTAGAGCCGGGCGCAGGAGACGGCCGCGGCCCCGGCGCCGGAGAAGACGATGCGCGCCTCGCCGATCGGCTTGTCCACCACCGCCAGGGCGTTGAGCAGCGCGGCGCCGGAGATGATCGCGGTGCCGTGCTGGTCGTCGTGGAAGACCGGGATGTTCATCTCCGCCTTGAGGCGGCGCTCGATCTCGAAGCAGTCGGGCGCGCGGATGTCCTCCAGGTTGATCCCGCCGAAGGTCGGCTCCAGCAGCTTGACGGTGCGGATGAACTCCTCGGGGTCCTCGGTGGCGATCTCCAGGTCGAAGACGTCGATGTCGGCGAAGCGCTTGAAGAGGACGCCCTTGCCTTCCATCACCGGCTTGCCGGCCAGCGCCCCGATGTTGCCCAGCCCGAGCACAGCCGTGCCGTTGCTGATGACTCCGACCAGGTTTCCCTTGGCCGTGTACTGGTAGGCGAGCAGGGGGTCTTTCTCGATCTCCTTGCAGGGCCAGGCCACTCCCGGGCTGTAGGCCAGCGAGAGATCGCGCTGGGTCGCGGTGGGCTTGGTCGGAACGACCTGGATCTTTCCCTTGCGGCCCTGGACGTGGTACTCGAGGGCGTCCTCGCGGCTGATCTTCTTCATGGTCATCGGGCCGGATCTTACCGCACGATTACCGCACGATTACCGCACGATAGGATCAGCCCATGATCGTGTCCGATGACGGCAACCTCCTGCTTCTCGTCACCCAGCCCGACCACGCCCACTTCGCGGCCGAGCTGCTGTCGCTCTGGCGCACGGACGGCCTGCCTGCGCACCCGCGCCGGGCCGAGATCCTGTTCGCGGTCCGCGAGCACGACAACGGCTGGCGGGAGACCGACTCGGCCCCGCACCGGAACCCGGAGACCGGGCGTCCGCACGACTTCCTTTCCCTCCCGCGAAGGGATCGGATCGAGCTGTGGGAGCGCGGCGTCTCCCGATACGCCGGAGAGCACCCCTACGCCGCTCTGCTGATCGTCCGCCACGCGATCAATCTTCACGAGAGCCGCCGCGGGCAGGAAGGCTGGGAGGACTTCATGAGCCTCCTCGACGAGCTCCGCGAGAATCTGCTGGAGGCCACGGGCACGCCCCTGGACCGAATGGAGGACGACTACCGCTGGCTCGACCTGGCCGACCTCCTCTCTTTGACCGCGTGCAGCCGCCGGCCGGTGGCGGTCGAGCGCTACGGCTTCCGCGCCGTCCTGGAAGACGGGACGCTCCACCTGGACCCGTTCCCCCTGGCCGGCGCCACCGCTTTCCGGATCCCCTGCCGCAGGATCCCCGCGCGTCCCTATGACGGAGATGCGGACCTGGGCGGCGAGCTGGCCGCCGCCCGGTGGCAGGAGCTTGCGGTGCGGGTGGCGCCCTTTTAGTTCGGCGCCTTGAGGTCTTTCGTCGGGCTCAGCCCGGACAGCACGACCTGCTCGAACACCCTGCGGTAGAGCAGCAGCAGGTCGGCAAACACCCGGGTGAACGCCTGGTCCGTCGACTCCGCGAGCAGCGGGTGGCCCTGGAGGAACGGCGGCAGGTGGATGTGGTCGTCGCGGATCGGGACCGGGTCCGGCGGCGGTGGCGGCTCCCCTTCCTCGACGAGGGTCTCCGTCCGCGGGCGGGACAGGTCCGCCGCGCGCCGGTCTACCAGGTACAGCGTGTAGAAGAACTCGAAGTGACCCACTTCCAGAACGTTGAGCACCTTCTCCAGGGAATCCAGCTTGGGCAGCTCCTTGCCGTTCTCGTACTTCGAGAGCTGACTCTTGCCGATTCCCGCCTCCCGGGCGACCCGGGCCTGACTCTTACCCCTCAGCTCGCGCAGGAGACTGAGAGTTCTTCCAAGATTGACGAACATTCCCATGCGGGAAATGTATCGGGAGGACGTGCGCGGCGCAAGCCTAAGTTGTTGTCTTTGCGACACTTAAG
>JANOCF010000564.1:0-6625 GCA_031412055.1 Holophagales bacterium
GTTGGTGACCGGGCTGGTCAGCACGTATGTCGGGGAGGGGTGATTACTCCCCGACCAGAGCAAGCGCGCGGGAGAGAACAGGCTCAGAAAGATACATCCCGGCCTCGCGCAGCCTGTCCACCACAGGCTTGGCGGCAGAGATGTTTCCTTTGCGCTTGGCTCTGAGCACGAGCCCAAGAGTGCCAACGAGAGGAATCCTGAAAGACTCGGCACAGCGGCGGCCAGCCAGATCATCCAGAGTTACCAGTGATCCGGGCCGGTTGAGCGCCCAGGACAACACAGAGGTTTCTCCGGGCCGAGGTCCTAAAGATGTACAGGCTCGGATTCCGGTTCTGGACCGACCTCCTGCAGCCATTCTGTGCTTTCCAAGGCCAGGACGGTCGGATCGGCCGAGCCGCGGCGACGGATCTCCCGGGAGACGGGGAAAGGGACCAGGACTTGCGGACTCGCCAACCGCAGAAGGTCGATCAGGCCGGCGCGAGAGAGATAGATAAGAGGGGAAGCATCGACAACGGCCTCTTCAATCAAGCGCGATCTCCCGGGCCAGCGCCTCGGGATCGACAGCGAAGGCATCCACCTTCTCACGCGCCAGGGCCATCAGAAAGTCGGTCCGGTCCAGCCCGGCTATCGTGGCGGCTCGCTCCTGGGAAAGGAGCCCACGGGCGTACCAATGGATCGCCAGGGTCAGCCGGGCGTCTTTCTGCACCTCGGCGGGTGACCTGCGCAAGCCGGTGTAAACCTCATCGGGGAGCTCGATCGTCAGTGTCGCCATGGTCTCTCCCTCCTCCCCCGCCATTCTCTCACCCCCACAGCTTCCTGAGGCAGAACCACTGGTGCGGGCGGTGGGCGATGGCGCTCTCCAGCTCGTTGGTGAAACACTGCAGGGCCTGCTGCATGTCCGCCTGGCGGTCGCCGGTGCTGGCGACGCGGATCGGCTGGCGCATGGAGCAGCGGTAGCGCAGGCGCCCCTCCCGGAAGACGAAGACGGGCAGGATCGGCACCCCGGCGGCCCGCGCCAGCGCCACCGGTCCAACCGGCAGCGGGTACGGTTTGCCGAAGAGGGAAAGAGTCGCGGTCCTGCCGCCCGAACGCGGCCGGTCGCCCTGCAGGGCCACGACCTCGCCGTCGCGCAGGACGTTCAGGAGGTCCACTCCGAGCTGCGGATCTTCCGCGAAGTGGGTCGTGTACAGCTCGTCCGGCTGGCTCCGGAGGAGCTGAGAGACGAACTGCTGCGCCCGCGGATCGGTCTCCGCCTCCCGCACCACGTGAACCCGCCGAGCTTCCTGGAAGGAGGGCGCGGCCATCGAGCCCACCTCCCACGCGCCGATGTGGGCGGTGGCCAGGATGAACCCCTGCCCCGGGGTGTCCAGCTCGCGCCAGTGGTCCAGCCCCTCGGCCGTGATCAGGAACTTGCGGTTCGTGCCCAGACGCTCATACCGCTCCGACAGGCACCAGGAGAAATGCCAGATCGTCTTGTAGATCCGTACCTGCCGGCGCAGCCAGCCGCAGGGGCCGAGCACCGCCTCCAGGTTCGACGCGACCGCCGCGCGGATGTTGCGCAGGCAGACGGAAAAGAAAAGGACGACCGGGATCATGAGCGGGAAGATCGCCCAGGAAGGGAGGACCCTCACGCCCCAGCGATGAAAGCGGAACCAGAAGACGCTGGTGAAATAGAGAGGTCCCAGGAAACGGCGGATCCCGCCGACCTCCGGCGCGTGCGGAGGGACATGGGGCGTCTCGCGAGTCGCGGCAATACTCATACGGCACTCATACGGCTAAAGGCTTCCTTCGGAGTCGAGGCCCTCATTTTCTCTCATTCGACCCCTCCGAGACAAGGCCTCCACCGCCGGGAGCACCAGAAAGGTAGCGATCAGGCAGGCCGTCACCCCCACGGCGACCAGCATTCCGGCGTTCTGGAGGCCCGGCACCCGCGACGAGCCCAGGCTCCCGAAGCCGACCCCGGTGGTCAGCGCGATCAGGATCATGGCCAGGCCGGAGCGCTCGACGGTCCCCCGGATGCCCTCCTCGGGACGCAACCGCCCGCCATGAACCGCGTGGACTCCGAGGTCGATCCCCGTCCCGAACAGGACCGGCAGCGTCGAGATGGCCAGCACGTCCACGGTCCCGCCGAAGGCACCCCAGAGCCCGAAGGTCCAGAGGCAGCCCAGGGCCAGCGGCAGACCGGACAGGAGGGAGTCTCCGATCCGCCCCCCTACCGACACCACGACCACCAGCGCCACCAGCACGAAGGCCACGGCGCTCGACCGCCGGAGGTCGCTCACGGCCAGGCCCCGCAGCTCGCCGCCGACCCGGGGGATCGAAGCCAGCGCGAGGCCCGGCGAAGCTGCATCCAGCTCCCGCGCCAGCTCGTCGGGAGGCACCTTGCCGCCCGGCATGACCATCCCGAGCGGCGCACGCACGTGGACCGCGACCGCCGAGGTGCCTCCAGGGAGATCGGTCCGCACCAGCTCGCGCACCCAGAGCGGCCACTGCGCAGGAGGAGGCGCCCCGGGGTCCTCGCCGCGGCCCAGCGCGCGCATCGTGGCGAGGGCCGGCACGAAGGGCTCCACCCGGAACCCGGCCGCGGCCAGCTCGCGCTCGAAGTCGCCCGCCGCCCGCTCCAGCGGCAGGGCGGCCAGCTCGCGCAGCCGGGCGTCACGGCGACCGCCCTCGACGATCCAGCCCGCAGGGGACGTGATCTCGGCCGTGGGTCCGAGGCGCTTCGCGAGCACCCGGCTGGCCAGCGCCGCCCGGTCCAGGGCCTCCCCCAGCGTGTTCCCCTGGGCTACCACGGTGAAGGTGTCAAGCCCCACGGAGAAGGTCTCGACCAGGAGCTGCTCCGCCCGGGTGGAGGGGTGGTCCTTGGGCCGCAGCGAGCGGAGGTCGGTGCTCAGATCGAGCCGGGTGACACCCCAGGCGGCGAGTCCGGACAGCAGCGCGGCACCGACAAGGACCACGGCCGGCCGCCGCGCCGCGAAGGAGACCGTCCCCCGGAGGGCCGGGAAGCCCCAGCGCCTCCAGAGCAGGGCCTGACGTCGCAGCCGCACCCCGTGAGGGAACAGCACGACCAGCGCGGCACCCAGGGTGGCGGTGGTGACCAGGATGGCCAGCACCCCTACGGTCAGCACCTGCCCCAGCTCCCGCAACGGCCTGAAGTGGGCTAGGACCAGGGCGCCGAGCCCGGCCGCGGTGGTGAGGGCCGAGGAGACGATCCCCGGACCCGGATTGCGGAAGGTCTCGGTCAGGGCCTCCCCCACGTCGAGCCCTTCGTGGCGGAGTTGCCGGAAGCGGGCTCCGCCGTGGATGCCGTACTCCACGCCCATCCCGATCAGCGCGGCGGCGAAGCCGACTCCGACGACGGTGATGCGCCCCAGCCAGAGCGCGGCGATGGCCCCGGTCCAGATCAGACCGGTCAGCACGCAGGCCAGGATCACCAGCGGGATGAAGCCGCCCCCGAACCCGATCAGCAGGAGGATCGCCACACCCGCGGCCGAGCCGGCGGCCGTGCGGCTCAGGTCGGCCCGCAGCAGGCGCTCGTCATGGGCCGCGTAGATCGGCCCGCCGACCGCCACCAGGTCCAAAGGTGTGTCGGAAACCTCCCGCGCCCGGGCGTAGGCCTTCTCCAGGTCGGCCAGCAGGGCGCGGCCTCCCGCGGGATCGATCTCCGCCCGCGACGGGGTCAGAATGACCAGGGCCGCGTCCCCGCGCCGGGAGACGAACGCGCCGGTCATGGGGTCCACGGGCAGGGCCGCCGATGCCGCCCCGATCAGACCCTCGGAGAGACCCAGGGGATCGGCGGCAAAGAGCGGCGCCAGGGCCGAGCCTGCCGGGCTCCGGAGCGTCTGCCGCATCAGCGCCACCCGCTCGCGAATGGCTTCAGGCTCCAGGCGCGGGGAGATCTCCCTCGCAACCTCCGGAGCCTCTCCTGCCATCAAGAGCGGCATGCGCGGGGCGATGTAGCGGAAGAAGAACTGCTCGTCCTCCTCGGTGATGCCCGAGCGCGCCTCCGCCACCTCGGGGCTCCGGCGCATCTCTTCCGCCAGGACCTCCGCCGCGTCGATCAGCGGCGCCGGGTCCTCCATCGGCCCCTTCTCCGAGCGGACCAGCACGAAGACCTTCTCGAAGCCGCCGAACGTGTTGAGGAAGAGCCGGTAGTCCTCCGCGCCCGGGGCGCCCTCCGGCAGCAGGGCCGCGAGATCGGTCTCGACGCGGAACTGGAGAGCGGGGATGAGGGCGAGCAGGGTCACGCCGAGCGTGACCGCGAGGACCAGACCGGGGCGGCGGATCGCGGGAGCAGCAAGACGAGAGGCGAGATCACGAAGTCCGCGCATGGCGGAGCGTCAGGCCGACGCGCCGGCGTCGACCACCAGGGTCTGGCCGGTGATCGCGGAGGCGCGGTCGGAGAGCAGGAAGAGGATGGAGTCCGCCACGTTTCCGGCGGTGACGCCGCCGGGCAGGCACTCGCCCGCCCGGAGCATCTTGACCGCCGGCTCCGGGAGCCCGGCGGTGAGATCGGTGGGCACGAACCCGGGCACCACCGCGTTGACGCGCACGCCCCGCTTCCCCACCTCCCGCGCCAGCGACCGGGTGAGGCCCAGGATGCCCGCCTTGGACGCGGCATAGGCGGCCTGGCCGGCCACGCCGTGCAGGGCGGAGAGCGAGGAGATGTTCACGATCGAGCCCCTTCGGCGGACCATCATGCCGCGCAGCACCGCGCGGCAGCAGCGGAACAGCCCACCCAGGTTGACGTCGACAACCGCGTCCCAGTCCACGTCCGGAGTCATCGCCAGCAGCGACTCCCGGCGCAGGCCGGCGTTGTTGACCAGCCCCTCGACCGGCCCGAGCGCCTCCTCCACCTCGGAGACGAGGTCGTCCGGCCGCGCGCGGTCGCCAAGGTCGAGCTGGAATGCGCGGGCGCGTCCTTGAGAGGCGGATTCGATCTCCCGCGCCGTCTCCTCGGACCCATTCCAGGTAAAAGCCACGGTCCGGCCGTCGGCCAGCAGGGCCTCGACCACGGCCCGGCCGATGCCCCTGGTGCCCCCGGTAACGAGGATCGCGCTCACTTGCGCATCTCCAGCCGGGCGCGCGCCACGGCGCCGGCGATCCGCAGGCTGTCCTTGAGGGGGCGGTAGTGGCTGGTGGTCCGCCCATCCGCGAAGCCGAGCCGGACGGGCACGGTCACCACCTTGAACCCCTGACGCGCCGCCCGCACCACCACGGCGCTCTCCGCCTCGAAGCGCGTCTCCGGAAAGCCGACGGTCTCGATCAGGCGCCGGGTGTAGTAGCGGAAGCCGGTCTGGATATCGGTCAGATGCTGGCCGGCCGCGAAGGAGATCACCCGGGAGGAGAGGCGGTTGCCGAGCCGGCGCGCGGTGCTCATCTCGCCGAAGAGGTGGTCGCGGATGCCCAGCACGAGATCGGCGCCATCCACCGCGGCGAGGAGCTTGGGGATCTCCTCCGGCAGGTGCTGGCCGTCGGCATCGAGGGTGATCACGGCGTCGTACCCCCGGCCGAAGAGGTCGCGGAAGGCGGTGGCCAGCGCCGCGCCCTTGCCCCGGTTGGAAGCATGGGAGATCACCCGGGCTCCGGCCCGGCTGGATTCGTCGGCCGTGGCGTCCGTGGAGCCGTCGTCGATCACCAGGACATCGTGGACGAGGCCCAGCGTGCCACGGACCACGGCTCCCACCGAGGAAGCCGCCTGGTAGGCGGGTATCACGGCGGCGATCAGCATATGTTTCATGGAGCCCCCAGGACCAGCCACGAGGCCGCGCCTCCCGCGGCCACGCTGGTGACGAGGACCGTGGAAGGGGGCGGCAGGGGCGAGCCGTCGTGGGGCACGATTCCCAGCGCGGGATCGGGCTCTTCGAAACCGGCGGTCGGGCCGAACGGAGCCCCGGCCGCGGCAAGCACCGCGGCCCCGAGCAGGCCGCCGCCGTACTCCCCGGTCCGGGACTTGGGCGCGAGCACGGGCGGAACCGGGATCTCTCCCCAGGTCTCCCGGAGCATCAGCGCCTCCGCGGCATCGCCGGGCCGGGACCCCGAGGCGCCGCTGACGATCCGGTCGATGCTCTCCAGGGGGATGCCGGCGCGCTCCAGGGATCGGCGCAGGCTGCGGGCGAGGAGAGCGTGCCCGGTCCCCGAGCCCAGGGTCGGAGCCGTCGGATCGAAGGCACTCCCCCAGGCGAGAACCCGGGCCAGCGGGGCCGCGCCGCGCTCGCCGGCCTCTTCCTCACCCTCCAGCACCAGCAGGGTCGCGCCCTCCCCGGCCAGAAACCCGGAGCGGCGGCGGTCCAGCGGCCGGGCCACCTCCAGCATCTCGGGCAGCACCTCGGACAGCACCTCGGACGTGCCGTTGCGGGCCAGGGCGCCGAAACGGTCCAGGAGGGAGTGGAGCAGCGGCGTCATCTCGTCCACGGCGCCGGCAAGGGCGCGCGGAGCGCGGCCGGAGGCCACGTCCGCGGCCGCCTGGCCCACCGCGAGCAGAGGGCCGGCCTCGCGCTGGCAGACGGTCGCTCCGGGACCCCGCGCGCGAACCGCGATGGCGATCTGCGCCGCGGGCGCATTGGCCACGCTCTCCGTGAAGAGGAAGGGAGAGGCCGACTCCGGTCCTTCCA
This sequence comes from Holophagales bacterium, assembly GCA_031412055.1. Lineage (GTDB taxonomy): Bacteria > Acidobacteriota > Thermoanaerobaculia > Multivoradales > UBA5704 > DATMER01. The sequence continues at coordinate 6,615 of JANOCF010000564.1, forward strand.
GAAGGATCTGC
>JANOCF010000565.1:0-5905 GCA_031412055.1 Holophagales bacterium
GTCGCGGATCAGCTCGGACAGCCGCGCCGCGTCCTGGTGCGCTCCCGGAGGCGCCATCACCAGCCGGGCGCCCGTGATCAGCGGCCAGAAGAGCTCCCACACCGACACGTCGAAGCTGAACGGCGTCTTCTGGAGCACCCGGTCGTCCGCGGTGAGCCGGTAGGCCGACTGCATCCAGTGCAGGCGGTTGACGATACCCCGGTGCGCCAGCGCCGCGCCCTTGGGCCGGCCGGTCGAGCCGGACGTGTAGATGGCGTAGGCCAGTGTCGCGGGCATGGCCCCGGATTCGAAATCGGCATCCGTCAGAGGCTCGGCGAACAGCTCCGGATCGTCCAGCCGTACGACCTTGCCCGGGAGCTCCGGCAGAGCTGCCTCCAGGTGGCTCTGCGTCAGCAGCACCTCGACGCCCGAGTCCGCCAGCATGAACGCCAGCCGGTCCGCGGGATACGAAGGGTCCATGGGCACGTAGGCGCCACCGGCCTTGAGGATGCCGTAGAGCCCCACCACCATCTCGATCGAGCGCTCGGCCGCGATTCCCACCAGCGAGTCGGTTCCAACACCCAGGCGGCGCAGGTGGCGGGCCAGCCGGTTGGCGCGGGCGTTCAGCTCCGAGTAGGTGAGCTGGCGTTGGCCATTCTCCAGGGCAATCAGGGCGACGGCGTCCGGCGTGCGGCGGACCTGCTCCTCGAACTGCTCGTGCAGGCAGACGTCTTCGGGGAACGGCATGGCCGTGTCGTTCCAGCCGCGCACCACCTGGTCGAGCTCGGCCGGGCTGAGCATGGGCAGCGTGGCCACGGGGCGCTCCGGCTCGGCAACCGCCGCGGCCAGCAGGCTCTCCAGGTGGCCGGAGATGCGCTCCATCGTCTCGGCGTCGAACAGGTCGGTGCTGTACTTCCAGATGCCCAGCCAGCCGCCGTCCGCTTCGCCCATCGAGAGCGAGAGATCGAAGCGCGCCGTGCCGAGATCGACCTCACGCGGACGGAGCGTCAGGCCGGGGATGTCCAGGCGGCGCAACGGCGCGTTCTGGCCCACGAACATGATCTGAAACAGCGGCGTGCGCGACAGATCCCGGTCTGAGCGCAGCTCGTCGACCAGACGCTCGAAGGGCACCTCCTGGTGCGCGTAGGCGTCGAGCGCGGTGCGGCGCACCCGCGACAGCAGCTCGCGGAAGCCCGGCCGGCCGTCAAAGCGCGTTCGCAGCACGAGGTTGTTCAGGAAGACGCCGATCAGCCCTTCCAGCTCCACGCGGCTGCGGCCGTCGATCGGCGTGCCCACCACCAGGTCGTCGAGCCCGGTGTAGCGGTGCAGCAGCACCTCGAAGCCGGCGAGCAGCGCCATGAAGCGGGTCGCCCGGCCCTCGCGCGCCAGCGCCTCGATTCGCTCCACCAGCCGCGCCGGCACCAGCCGTTCGCAGTGCGCGCCGCGGTTCGAGATCACCGCCGGCCGCGGACGGTCCGAGGGCAGCTCCACCACCGGCAGGTCGCCCGCCAGCGCCTCGCGCCAGAAGGCCAGCCCGGACTGCAGCGCTCCGGCATCCAGCCGGTGCCGCTGCCACGACGCGAAGTCCGCGTACTGCACCGGCAGCTCCGGCAGCGGCGAAGGCCGGCCTGCCGAGAACGCCTCGTACAGCGCCCCCATCTCGCGCACCAGCACGGCGAGCGAGCCGCCGTCGGAAGCGATGTGATGCAGCGACAGGAGCAGCTCGTGCTCCTCCGGCCCGAAGCGGACGAGGGCCACGCGCACGAACGGGCCGGTCTCCAGCGAAAACGGAATGCGGGCGAGATCGGCGGCAAGGCGCCGAGTCTCTTCCGGATTGTTTTCCGAATAATCTTTCGGAAGATCGAACACCGGCATGGCCAGCGCAGCCGCCGGACGTACCACCTGCACCGGCTCCTCGCCCGGGCTCGCGAACGCCGTGCGCAGCGCCTCGTGGCGGCGCAGGATCTCGTCGAAAACCTTTCTCAAGGCGGCTACGTCGAGCCGGCCTTCCAGCCGCACCGAAGCCGCGATGTTGTGCACCGGGTTGTCCGGATCGAGCTGGTGCAGAAACCAGAGCCGGCGCTGCGCGAACGCGAGCGGCAGCTCCCCGTCTCGGGAGACCCGCTCCAGGCGCGGCAGGTCCGCGGCCGGGGCGTCGCCCTGGTCGAGCAGCGTGGCCAGCTCGGCGATCGTAGGCGCGCCGAACAGCGAGTCGATCGTCAGCTCAACGCCGAAGGTCTCGTTGACGCGCGCCAGGAGCTGCGTGGCGCGCAGCGAGTCCGCGCCCAGCTCGAACAGGTCGCGCTCGACGCCCACCGTTTCCAGGGTGAGCACCGCGGCCCAGATGCGCTCCAGCTTCTCCTCCGTGGGCGTGCGCGGGGCTTCCCCGGACGCGCCGGCTCCACCTTCCGTCCACTGCTCCAACGTCTCCAGACTGCCGGCCACGAAGTCGGCGCGGCAGGACTGGCGGCGAATCTTGCCGCTGGACGTCTTCGGCACGCTCCCCGCGCGGAGAACAACTACGGCGTGGATCGCCACCTCGTGCTCCGTGGCCACGGCCCGCCGCACGGCCTCGGCCACCTCGGCAGCCGTCCCCTGCCCCCTGGCCCAGCGCTTCTCGGCGTCGCGCTCCACCTCCTGCACGATCACCAGGCGCTCCTCGCCCTCGACCTCCACGGCAAACGCGGCGCCGCAGCCCGGCCGCAGGTCGCCGTGGCTCCGCTCGGCGGTCAGCTCCAGGTCCTGCGGATAGAGGTTGCGGCCACGGACGATGATCAGGTCCTTCGCGCGGCCCGTGAGGTACAGCTCGCCACCCGAGACGAAGCCCAGGTCGCCCGTGCGGAGGAAGACGTCTCCGTCCTGCTCGCCCGCCAGCCGCGCCCCGAACGTGCGCTCGCTTTCCTCGGGACGGTTCCAGTAGCTCCCGGCCACGCTGGGGCCCGAGATCCAGACCTCGCCCACCTCACCCTCGCCTAGCGCCTGGAAGCTCTCGGGATCCACGATATCGACCCGCTGGCCCAGCCAGGCGGCGCCGCAGCTCACCAGAGAGCGGGACGCGCCAGCGCCAGCGCTCTCCGCCCGATTGCGCTCCAGCGCTTCGGCGTCCACCTGGAGGACCGTCGGGAACCCGCCCCGCTCGGCGCCCGAGACGAACAGCGTGGCCTCGGCCAGGCCGTAGCAGGGATAGAAAGCCTCGCGGCGGAACCCACACGGAGCGAACAGCTCGGCGAAGCGCTCCAGCGTCTCGGCGCGCACGGGCTCGGCGCCGTTGTAGGCCACCTCCCAGCTCGACAGGTCCAGCCCCTCGCGCTCCTCGGCCGTGATCTTCCGCGCGCACAGCTCATACGCGAAGTTGGGACCGCCGCTCGTCGTCGCGCGGTAGCGGCTGATCGCCCGCAGCCAGCGCGACGGCCGCTGCAGGAAGGCGACCGGCGCCATGAGCACGCACGTGGCGCCCACGAACAGCGGCTGCAGCACGTTCCCGATCAGACCCATGTCGTGGTAGAGCGGCAGCCAGCCCACGATCACCGACGCCTCCGACTGGCCGAACGCCTGCTGGATCATCCGCTCGTTGTGGACCAGATTGCCGTGGCGGACCGCCACACCCTTGGGAGTGGCGGTCGAGCCCGACGTGTACTGCAGGAAGGCCAGCCCGTCGGCGGAGAGGCCGGGACCGCGCTTCCAGGAATCCGCGAGATTTCCATCCGCGCCGTAAATCTCTTCGGCCGCGATCCAGCGCACCTCCGCCAGCTCGGGGTTCTTGCCCGTCAGCACCCCGGCCCGGTCGCGCAGGTTGGGCGTGGTGAGCGCGAAGCGGGGCCGGGCGTCGCGGGCAATGGCCTGCAGGCGCGAGTCCGGGCGGTTTGCCCGCGGCGGGTAGGCCGGCACGGCCACCACGCCCGCGTACAGGCAGCCCAGGAACGACACCACGAAGTCCAGGCCCGGCGGGAACAGCAGCAAGGCGCGCTCGCCAGCAACGTCCCCAGGCAGCTCACGCTGAAGGAACGCGGCCACGGCGCGGGCGCGGCGGTCGAGCTCCGCATACGTGAGCGAGTTCCCCTCCTCCTCGCCGTCCTCCAGGAAACGGTAGGCGACCCGATCGGGGTAGATAGCCGCCCAGCGGCGAAGCACATCGATCAGTGTGGCATCCATTTCAGTTCCATCCTCAGGCGAGCTCATCAGGAGATGAGCTTTAGATGAAATACCAAAGGTGACAGGATCGCTCAAATGGAACAGCCTCTCGAAAAAAGGGAAGACACGGTCTTTCCTTAGATAGTGCCTCCAGGCGTCCGAAAGCGGACCGTGAATAAAAAGCAGGAGGCAGAAGGGGCGATCAGAGGACGCCCATGCTCGCGCCCCCGTCTACTTCCACGGTCCGGCCCGTGAAGAAATCGCATTCCATGATGAACTTCACCGCCAGCCAGATCTCCTCAGGGCGGCCGAGCCGCCCGAGAGGAATTCCGGCCTTGAGGCGGTCGAGAGCTTCTTCGGAGAAACCCTCCAGGAATCCGGTTTCGGTCACGCCGGGGGCGACGCCGCCCACGCGGATGCCGTGCCGGGCCAGTTCCAGCGCCCAGGTACGGGTGCAGGCATCAAGGCCTGCCTTCGAGGCAGAGTAGTTCGACTGTCCGGGGTTGCCCGCTCTGGCGATGGAGGACAGGTTCACGATGACCGCGTCGCGGCCCGCGCCCTGCGCCTTCCCCTCGATCACCTTGGAGGCGAACTCGCGGGCCATCAGGAACTGGCCCGTGAGGTTGACATCCACGACCTTGCGCCACTGGGCCAGCGGGAGCTTCTGCGTCTCCCCGCCCTCGCCGGTCTGGACCAGCAGACCGTCGCGGGCGATGCCGGCGCTGTTGACCAGGGCGTTCAGGCCGCCCAGGCGCTCGGCCGCTTCGGCCACGAACTCGCCGGCGGAGGTCTCGTCGGTGATGTCCAGCCTGGACACGAAGACCTCCCCCGGCAGCCCGTCGGCTTCGGAGGCGAGCTTGCGCAGGCCGGCCGCGTTGGTATCTCCGGCAGCGACCCTGGCGCCCGCCCGGACCAGTTCGAGGGCGAAGAACCCTCCCAACCCTCCGGCGGCGCCCGTAACGATGGCTTGGATATCGGACAATTTCATACGCTTTTGAACATACCACGATACGCCGCACTGCGGCAAGGGTTGAGCTTCCTGGCTACTCTCGGCTTCACGGTCGACCTGCCTCCTTCATCGAGAGATACGCACTAGATTGAAGGTTCCCGCCAGTCCCCTTGCAGACATGGCTTCGCGGAGACCCGCTGCGGGATCTGAACAGGCAGCAGCGATCAAATCTTCCTTGCTGTTAATTTAGAGATGAATGCTGGTCGTGCTTTCTATTTGGCCTCTACGGCTCGTCCGGAATCCGCAGATGGATGGAGCCGACCTGTAGGCCGGCCTCCCGGTTGAAGCGTTCCTGGGCATCCTTGAACGTGAGCGTAGGATCCTTGGTGCCCAGGCTCGCCTCGAACACCAACTTGAGCTCGGGGAGCTCGGAGCTGTCATTCCGGAGCTTCTTGAGTTTCAGGGCGACCTCGAACGTGCGGGAGCTCTCGGCCTCGACGAAACTCAGCGTCCCCACGTACTGGCGATCCGCGTCCCGCCCAGGGGCGCTCAGGAAGACATCGAAGAGCACGCCCGGGGGATCCTCGAAACGGATGTCCTCGAGCACCAGCTCGGTCGGGTTCCAACTGGCGGGCTCGACGAGAATCGTCTTCAGGCGGTCGGCCGGTGGGCCGGAGCTTGGAAGGGGGAGCTGCACGGTCGTGGAGGGCTCTTCGATCCGCACCCCCTCGACCTTGCTCAGCGTAGTAGAGGCTTTGTCCAGGGCTGTTGCGGCCCAGCCGTAAGCCATGGATAGAGCCATCACGATCGCGGACAGTACTCTCCGTCTCATGCTGAACTCCCAGG
>JANOCF010000566.1:0-5670 GCA_031412055.1 Holophagales bacterium
AGCCGGAAGCTCGGGGCCACGCTGTTCATGACGCTCTTCACCTGCTTCCAGGTCCTGCTCCACCGCGTGACCGCGCAGGACGACCTACTCGTCGGAACGCCCGTGGCCGGCCGCAACCGGGGGGAGACCGAGGGCCTGATCGGGTGCTTTGTGAACACGCTGGTGCTGCGCGGCCGGCTGGAGCCCGGGGAGCGCGAGGAGATCACGTTCCGCAATCTCATGGGGCGCGTCCGGGCCATGGCCCTGGATGCCTTCACGCACCAGGACCTGCCGTTCGAGAAGCTGGTGGAGGATCGCCAGGTGGAGCGCAGCCTGAGCTACAACCCGCTCTTCCAGATCCTCTTCACCCTGCAGAACGCTCCGATGGAAGACCCCCGGCTGCCCGGCGTCGCCATCTCCCCGGTGAAGGGGGACTCGGACGTGTCGCTGTTCGATCTGAGTCTGGGTCTGGGCGAGTTCCGCGGCGAGGTGCTGGGAGGGCTGCAGTACAACGTCGATCTGTTCGACGCGGCGACCGTCGACCGCTGGGCGGACCACTTCCGCCTCCTCCTGGAGGGGGTGGTGGAGAACCCGGACCAGCGGCTCCGCGACCTGCCCGGTCTGGCCGAGCCGGAGCGCCGGCAGCAGGAGGACGAGGCTCCGGTAAGCGAGGAAGCCTTGCAGGCTCGCGTCGCCGCGCGAGGGGACGAGGTGGCGGGGCGCCGGTCCGCGCTCTCTGACCAGAAGCGGGCCGCCCTGGAGATGCTGCTGAGGGCTCGCAGGAAGAAGAGCTAGACGTGTCAGCCCCGATCGAAACCGTTCTGGAGCTCTTCGATCTCCGGGTCGAGCGGACTCCGGAGGCCGAGGCCCTGGCGTTCGGCGACCGGGGGCTCACCTACGCGGAGCTTGGACGTCGCTCCACGGAGCTGGCGCGGCACCTGCGTGCCCGTGGCATCGGACCCGAGGACGTCGTGGGGATCTGCGCCGAGCGCTCTCCCGAGATGGTCGTGGCGGTGCTGGGCGTGCTGCGTGCCGGGGCCGCCTACCTGTCCCTCGCTCCGGAGTACCCGCGCGAGCGTCTGGTCTTCCTGCTGGAAGACAGCGGAGCCGGTCTCGTGCTGGCCACCTCGGGAGCCGCGAACCGGCTCCCTGCCGGCATCCCGCGGCTTCTCCTGGACAAGAACAAGGAGCCCGCGGAGCAGATCGACCTGCCAGAGCCCGATCCCGGCCGTGCCGCCTACCTGATCTACACCTCGGGGTCCACCGGAACACCCAAGGGAGTGGTGGTCGAGCATCGGGGCATTCCGGGCATGGCGCTCGCCCAGGCGCGGACCTTCGACATCCGTCCGGGTGACCGGGTGCTTCAATTCGCCTCGTTCAGCTTCGACGCCTCGGTGTCGGAGATCTGGAGCGCGCTCGTCTCCGGAGCCACCCTGGTGCTGGCGCCGCGCGAGGAGCTGCTGCCGGGACCGGACCTGGTCTCCCTGCTGCGCCGCCGGGAGGTGACGCACCTGACGCTCCCGCCTTCGGCCCTGGCCGTACTGCCGGAAGGAGCGAGCACCAGCCTGCCGGATCTCCGCACGATCTGTGTGGCGGGCGAGGCCTGCCCACCCGCGCTGGCGCGGACCTGGTCCCGCGGCCGGCGGTTCGTCAACGCCTACGGCCCCACGGAGGCCACGGTCTGCGCCACCATGGCCGAAGTCACGGGCGAGGAAGGTGACCGGCTGCCGATCGGCGTACCCTTTCCCGGCGTTTCGGTACACGTGCTGGACGGGGAGCTGTGCATCGGGGGAGCCGGACTGGCCCGGGGCTATCGCGGGCGTCCGGAGCTGACGGCGGAGCGGTTCGTCCCCAGTTCCTGTGGGGAGCGCCTCTACCGGACGGGCGATCTCTGCCGCTGGCGCGCGGACGGCCAGCTGGAGTTCCTGGGGCGGGTGGATCACCAGGTCAAGGTGAGAGGGTTCCGCATCGAGCCGGGAGAGATCGAGGCCGCTCTCCTCTCCCATCCAGACGTGCGGGAGGCGGTGGTCCTGGCCCTGGACTCCGGGGAGGACGTACGCCTCGTAGCCTACATCGTGGCATCTTGCCCGGTCGACCTGACTCGTCATCTGGAGTCGTCTCTCCCTGCCTTCATGATCCCCTCGGCATTCGTGTTCCTGGAGGCGATGCCGCTGACGCCGAACGGCAAGGTGGACCGCCGGGCGCTGCCGGCTCCAAATCTGGAGGAGCGCCAGGTTGGCGAGGCGCCGAAAACGCCGACGGAGGAGCTGCTGGCCGGGATCTTTGCCGGGCTGCTCGGGCTCGACCGCGTGGGCGTCGAGGAGAGCTTTTTCGACCTCGGCGGGCACTCGCTCCTCGCCGGACGTCTCCTGTCGCGGCTGACTGTCGAGCTGGGCATCGAGCTGTCGATGCGGGATGTGTTCGAGGCTCCGACCGTGGCGCGGCTCGCGGCGAGGATCGACACGTCGCGTGGTAAGCATTCCGCGGCTCCGCCGATCCTGCCGCGACCACACCAAGAGGGAGATCTCCTCCCGCTCTCCTTTGCGCAGGAACGGCTTTGGGTGTTGGATCGGTTGAGTCCGGGCCTGGCGGTCTACAACCTCCCGTTCGCCCTGCGCCTGCGTGGGCATCTGGATCTATCCGCCCTGGAGCGCGCTCTGAACGAGATCGCTCGCCGTCACGAGACGCTGCGGACCAACTTCGGGGAGTCTGGCGGCAGGCCGCACCAGGTCGTCCTTCCCTTCGAGTCGCGGCCTCTCCCGGTGATCGATCTCTCCGAAGCTGAGGCGGAGCGCTGGCTCGTGGCCAAGGCCCTGGAATCCTTCGATCTGGGCCGGGAGCCCCTGTTCCGGATGAATGTCTTGCGGCTCGGCGAGAGCGATCACTTTTTGTTCCTGGACATGCATCACATCATCAGCGACGGCTGGTCCATGGAGGTATTCGGGCGCGAGCTGGCCGCGCTCTATTCAGCCTTTCTCCAGGGCCTGGACTCGCCGCTCGCGCCGCTGCCGGTCCAATATTCCGACTTCGCGCTCTGGGAGCGCGAGCGGCTGTCCGAGGAGACTCTGGAGCGGGAGATCGCCTGGTGGCAGGACGAGCTTGCCGGCGCTCCCACCCTGCTGGAGCTACCCACCGACCGGCCCCGTCCCAAGGTGCAGAGCTTCCGCGGTGCTCGGCGGACGTTTGCGCTACCGGCGGACTTGGCGGGGGAGGTGAAGAGTCTTGCCCGGGCCTCCGGAGCCACCCTCTTCATGACGCTCCTGGCCGCATATCAGACGTTGGTCCACCGCCTCACGATGGCGCCCGGGGACGTGCTGGTGGGCTCGCCCATCGGCAACCGCCGCCGGCGAGAGCTTGAGGACCTGATCGGATTCTTCGTCAACACCCTGGTCCTGCGCGGCCGATTTGGGGGCGAGGTCTCCTTCCGCGAACTGCTGGGGAGGGTTCGGGCTTCCGCCCTCGGGGCCTATTCGCACCCGGATCTCCCCTTCGAGCGGTTGGTGGTGGGGCTGCGGATCGAGCGCAGCCTGGGCCACAACCCGCTCTTTCAGGTCGGGTTCGCCTTTCAAGCTCCACCCATGGCCGCGCTGGAGATGCCGGGCCTGGAGCTGGAGCCGAAAGACCTCCAGGGTTTGGTGTCCAAATTCGATCTTTTCCTAGCTCTCTGGGAGTCGCCGGACGGGTTCGCCGGCAGCGTGGACTATGCCACGGACCTGTTCGATGCGGTGAGCGTGGAGCGGCTGCTGGGGAGCTTCCGCACGCTCCTGTCCGGCCTTGTGGCGCGGCCGGACAGCCCGGTATCGGAGCTGCCTCTGCTCTCCGAGCCGGAGCGGGCCGCGGTTCTCGTGGAGTGGAACGATGCCTGGACGGAATACCCGGTGGAAGCCACCCTCCACGAGCTGTTCCAGGAACAGGCCGCGAGGACGCCCGGAGCCGTGGCGGTGACGTTCGAGTCCCGCGGCATGACCTATCGTGAGCTTGATCGCCGCTCCAACGGTCTGGCGCTCCGCCTGCGGGCACTGGGCCTGGAGACTGAGGGGCGAGCCGGGATCTGCGTGGAACGGTCGCCCGAGATGATCGTGGCGATCCTCGCCGTGCTCAAGGCGGGCGGAGCCTACGTGCCGCTGGACCCCGCCTATCCGGACGACCGGCTTGGCTTCGTCATGGAGGACGCGGGTCTCTCGGTCGTCCTGACGCAGGAGAGCCTGATTGAGCGGATCTTGGCCCTGGGACGGGTCCAGCCCCTTGCGCTGGACGCTCCGGACGCTCCAGACATGGCCGGTTTGGAATCCGGCGAGGCTCCGGCGGTTGCCGTCACCTCCAACCAGGCCGCCTATGTAATCTACACCTCGGGCTCGACCGGCCGCCCCAAGGGAGTGGTGGTCACTCACCGCAACGTCGTCCGCCTGTTCACCGCGACCGAGGAGTGGTTCGGCTTCGGTCCCGGCGACACCTGGTCTCTTTTTCATTCCTACGCATTCGACTTCTCGGTCTGGGAGATCTGGGGGGCGCTGCTCTACGGCGGCAGGCTCGTCGTGGTCCCGTACTGGGCCAGCCGCTCTCCAGAGGACTTCTACCGCCTGCTCCGCGAGGAGGGAGTGACGGTCCTGAACCAGACACCTTCAGCTTTCGGTCAGCTTATGCAGGCTGTGGAAGCCTTTTCCGACCTCGCTCTTCGCTACGTCATCTTTGGCGGCGAGGCGCTGAACTTTCAGAGCCTCGAACCGTGGTGGCGGCGCCATCCGGAGGATCGTCCGCGGCTGGTCAACATGTACGGCATCACCGAGACCACGGTGCACGTCACCTACCGGCCGCTCTCCCCGGCGGACCTTTCCGGCGCGGCCGGAAGCTTGATTGGGCGGGCCATCCCCGATCTGCCGGTCTACGTTCTCGACCCTGCCCAGCGGCCTGTTCCCATCGGCGTAGCCGGGGAGCTGTGCGTGGGCGGGGAGGGTCTGGCCCGCGGCTATCTCGGCCGGGCGGAGCTGACCGCTCAGCGCTTCATTCCAGACCCGTTCGGCGGCCGGCCCGGCGCGCGTCTCTACCGGTCGGGCGACCTCGCGCGCTGGCGGCCCACGGGAGAGCTGGAGTACCTGGGCCGGATCGATTATCAAGTCAAGATCCGCGGCTTCCGCATCGAGCTGGGAGAGATCGAGGCCGCCCTCGTGCGTCTGGTGGAGGTCGAGGCCGCGGTGGTTGTGGCCCGCGAGGACGGCGGTGAAAAGCGCCTGGTGGCCTATGTCGTGCCCTCGCCGGGACAGAGCCTGGATGCAGTGACCTTGCGGGCGGTCCTGCTCCGGCAGTTGCCGGAGCACATGGTTCCGGCGCGTTTCGTTCTTCTCGATTCGCTGCCGCTCACCTCCAACGGCAAGGTTGACCGCCGCGCCTTGCCCGTTCCGCCACGGGACGAGGCCTCGGCGGGAGACGGCGTGCTGCCTCACACACCCACGGAGGAGCTGCTGGCAGGCATCTGGGCCGAGATCCTCGAGCTGGACAGCGTAGGCATCGAGGAGGACTTCTTTGTTTTGGGAGGGCACTCTCTCCTGGCGACCTGGCTGGTCTCGCGAGTGGGCTCGATTTTCGGGATAGAGCTGCCTCTTCGGGCCGTGTTCGAGGCTCCGACCGTGGCGGGTCTCGCCGCCCTCATCGACGCAAGCAGATCCCCGGTCTCTCCGATCCTGCCGCGTCCCC
>JANOCF010000567.1:0-1580 GCA_031412055.1 Holophagales bacterium
TCACCCTGGCGCTGGGACTCAATGAAGTGTACCGGGTGCCGATGCCACAGCTCAAGCGCGCCTTCAACGCCCACGAGTTCCTGGCCGAATGGACCGATCAATGGGACCAGACCCTGGCGCTGCTGGGCAAGTGAATTACGCGCGGCAATGGCAAGTCCCGCGACGCGCCGACCCGCCTAGCGGCGCACCGTCGACGAGTATGGCGTCTCGCGCGCGTCCTTGTGCCGCTCCTCGTCGTTGAAATTGAGGTGGGCCTTGGCGTCGTGGTTCTGCATGTGTTCGTTGCGTTCGCGCTCGATTTCGCGCTCCACGACGGCCTGCACCGGCACCACCAGGGTATTCGGATGGTTCTCGGTGTTGATCTCGGCCCGCACCGACATGCCCGGCCGCAGGTCCAGGTCCGGATCGTCGAGCAGGACCTCGACGTCGAAGAAGGTGACGTCGGGCTGGGCGGGCTTGCTGAAGCCCTTGCTCCCGACCTCGATCACCCGGCCGTGGTACTCCTTGTTGGGCAGCGCGTCCACCTTGATGATGGCCTCCTGGCCCGGCTTGACCAGGACCACCTCGGTCTCGTCCACGTCCACGTTGGCCAGGATCTCGGAGAGGTCCGCGATCTCGCCGATCACCGAGCCCGAGTTGTTCATCGTCCCCGAGACCACAACCTCCCCTTCCTCGGCGTTGAGCTTGATGACCCGGCCGGTCAGGGGCGAGTAGATGGTCGTCTTGGTGAGATCGTCCTGGGCCTGCTCGAGCTGAGCACGGGCCTGCTGCACCGACTGGCGGGCGTCCTCCAGCCGGAGGACGGCGCTGGCCTCGGCGAGCACGGCGCCTTCGAGCTGCTCGGCCGAGACGATCCCCTCCTGGTTCAAACGCTTCGAGCGGGCCAGCTTGTTCCGGGTGTCGGCGAGCGACACCTCGGCCTGCCGCACGTCGGTCTGGGCGCGGTGGAGGCTCGCCGTCCACTGGTCGCGGGCGGCGGTGAAGGCCTCTTTCTCCAGCTCCAGGAACGGCTTGCCCTTCTCGATGAGGTCGCCCTCCTCGACGTAGAGGCGCTCGATCTTGCCGACGACATGGGCAGAGATGTTGACCTTCTCCCGGGGGTCGATCGCGCCGCTGGCCTTGACCACCCGCCCGAGGTCGCGCCGGGCGGCCGGCTCCACGTCGTCCTGCGTCCCCTTCTCTCCGCGGCTGCCGCGGACGCTGGCGAAGACGATCGCCGCGAGCGCCAGCACCACCACGGTCCCGATGACGACTTTCTTCAAGAGCCCCCTCCAGTCATGAGCGCAGGCAAGGCCATGAGCCCGACCTTCACCGCAACACCAAGCAGCCACAGGGCCAGAACGATCCCCGTGGCGGTGGCCGTCGAAACCCGGGCCGTGGCCCGATACCCGATCACAAGCAGCACGATCACCCAGATAGAAAAGAAATCGACGCTCTGCAGCAGGCCGTGGACGGCCATGCCGGTGTCCTCCCCGGCGAGAAAGCCGAGGTTGGACATGAGCACCCCGCCGGCCATGATATCCGTCGAGGAGATGGTCTCCCGTGCCAGGACCAGGGGGATGTTGAGCAGGCTGGCGATG
>JANOCF010000568.1:0-2759 GCA_031412055.1 Holophagales bacterium
CATCCCGCTCGGCCTGATCCTGGGCTGGTTCGGCCGCGCCCGCATGGCCTTCAACCCGGCAATCCAGGTGCTGCGGCCCATCTCGCCCATCGCCTGGATCCCTCTCGCCATCCTCTGGTTCGGCGTGAGCGACCTGGCGCCTATCTTCCTGATCTTCCTGGCCAGCGTGTTCCCCATTACCACCTCCGCCATGGCGGCGGTGCAGAACATCCAGCTCGTCTATATCCGCGCGGCGCGTAACTTTGGCATCAGCGGGCTCGCCCTGTTTAAAAAGGTGGTCCTCCCGGCCGCCCTGCCGCAGATCCTCACCGGCCTCCGGCTCGCGCTGGGCGTGGCCTGGCTGGTGGTGGTCGCGGCCGAGATGATCGCGGTCAACTCGGGACTGGGATACCTCATCATCGACGCCCCCAACGCCGGCAAGCGCTACGACCTGGTCGTCGCCGGTATTATCATGATCGGCCTGATCGGTCTCGGCCTGGACTGGGTGGTTCGACGGATGGAGAACCTCGACCAGGTGCGCTGGGGGTTGAGCAGCCGCAACTAGGCACAACCAGGAACGACCAGGAACGACCAGGAGCGCGGGGGAGAACGGCATGATCACGAAGTCTGCAAGGCCTGACCTGGGTGTGGCAATCGACGCTGGCCGGACCAAGATCTCCATCCGCCAGCTCTGGATGACCTTCCCGCGCAAGAACAGCAAGTCCGAGGACGTCCACGTCCTCGAGGACATCAACATCGAGGTGCGGGAGGGGGAGTTCATCTGCATCGTGGGTCCCTCCGGCTGCGGCAAGTCCACGCTGCTCAATATCGCGGGCGGGTTCCTCCAGGCGACCCAGGGAGAGATGCTGGTCGACGGCCGTCCCGTGGACGGGCCGGACCCCAGGCGGATCTTCATCTTCCAGGAGAACGGCATCTTTCCCTGGATGACGGTCGAGGAGAACGTCGGCTTCGGCGTCCGGCGCAGCACCGAGTCGGAGCGCCGCGACCTGGTTCACCACTACATCGAGATGGTCGGTCTCACCGGCTTCAACCGGACCTATCCCGGGGAGCTTTCCGGCGGCATGAAGCAGCGCGTGGAGATCGCCCGCGCCCTTGCCGCCGAGCCCGACGTGCTCTTCATGGACGAGCCCTTCGGCGCCCTCGACTACCTCACCCGCCTGCGTCTCCGTCACGAGCTCATCCAGATCTGGCAGCGCGAGCAGCGGACGGTCCTCTTCGTAACCCACGACGTGGAGGAGGCCGTGCAGCTCGCCGACCGCGTGGTGGTCATGGGGCGGCGGCCTGCCCGCGTCCGCGCCGTCGTGCCCGTGGACGTGCCCCGGCCCCGGAACTTCGACGACCCGGGATGCCGGGTCCTGCGGGACGAGATCTTCGAGATCATGGGGCTCGACCACCACGGCCAGCGGCTGCCGGGAGGCGCGGGAGCCGCCGCTGCAACAGCCATCCCCGTCGCCGAACAGGACGAAAGAGTCCACTAGGGCAGGCTGTCCCGGTTTGGCCCGTAGGTCACACTTTGGGCCTGATCATCGCATCGAGTCATAGATTGTCCTGGAGGGAGGCTCTCTCATGAGCAAGCTGAGCAAGATCGTATTGGCATCCATCGCATTCTGGGCAGGTCTGACGTTTCTACACGGCTGGTTCAACCTGGGGTTCGACCCGGCCGTGGCCCTGGGTCTCAAGAAAGGGGACGTGACGGAGGGACCCCGCTTCCGGGTGGGCTTCCTCCCGGTCACCTGACATCTCACGTGCCCCGTTACCGACTGGGTCAACAAGAACACGGTCGGCAAGGGGTTTTACGAACCCGTGAGGTTCAACGGTTTTCCCGAGATCAAGGAGTCGCTGCTCGCCGGCCATCTGCCGGCGACGTTCATGCTGGCCCCGATGGCCATGGCCCTGCGGCAGCAGGGCGCGCCGATCAAGATCGTATACCTGGGCCATCGCGACGGCACGGCCCTGATGGTGCACAAGGACTCGGGCATCCTCACCGTGGGGGATCTCCGGGGCAAGCGGGTGGCGATCCCCAACCGCTTCTCGAACCAGAACATGCTGATCCGCAAGGCGCTCAAGGATCAGGGCATGAGCATGGACGACGTCGAGATCCTCGAGATGCCTCCGCCGGACATGCCGGCGGCGCTCTACTCCAAGGCGGTCGACGCCATCACGTCGGGCGAGCCCTTCATGGCCCAGACCGAGATGGACGGCTACGGCCGGGTGCTCTACCAGGCCAAGGAGATCTGGCCCGAGTTCATCTCCTGCGTGCTGGTGGTCTCGCAGAAGACGATCGACGAGAACCCCGAGTGGGTGCAGCAGCTCGTCACGGGCATCGCCAGGAGCGGCCTCTGGCTCGAAGGGGGCATGGACAACCGCATGGCCGCGGCCGACGCGGTGGCGAAGAACTACTACAACCAGGATCCGCGGCTGCTGAGCTTCGTGCTGAGCAAGCCGCCGGACCGGGTGAAGTACTCGAACCTCCGCCTGGCCAAGGCCGACTTCCAGAAGATCCACGACCTGGCCCTGGAGGCCGGGATCCTGGACGGCCCCATGAAGTTCGAAGACTACGCGGACCCGCGCTTCTCGGAGAACACGACCGGGGCGGGGGCGTACACCTGGAAGCCGCCAGCGCTGCCGCAGCCGGTCCCGGCCGTCGCCCGCTAGTCCGGTGAAACCCCCTCCCCTGCCCTCCCCCGCTACGCGGGAGAGGGGGCCGGGGGGTGAGGGCTCCTGTCACGCTTCCCCTCCTCCGCCACACTCTAGAGACA
>JANOCF010000569.1:0-3177 GCA_031412055.1 Holophagales bacterium
GCTTCGACTACCAGTCGTGGATGCCGGTATCCATGTGGAACCCCACGCCCGGGCTCTACACCCGCTACGGCGACGTCCGTCCCCTGCTGGAAGAGGTGGACGACCGGATGGTGGTCCTGGGCTCCGGCGACGAGGTGCGGCTTCTCTTCGACGCCAAGGCCGTGCCCGCGCTGTCTCCCGGCTGGCGGCGCGACTTCCTGCTCCTCGTCGACGGCTGGGCCAAGGACGGCGACGCCAACACCGCCTTCTCTCAGACGGTCGAGCCGCTGCCGTTCCACGGCATGAGCCGCTATCCCTATCCGGATGACGAGAGCTTCCCAGACGGGGAGCTGCACCGCCTCTACAAGGAGCGCTACAACACCCGTCCGGCCCTGCGCCTGCTCCGGCCTCTCCCCGGGCATTGGCCTTGAGTATCCATGTAACATCCTCTATGTACCGTCGCCCAACTGAGGGAACTGAGAGAGTGTGAGGAGGTTGAGTTGATGGATATGTTGAATGTTTCGGGTAGGAGGAGTCGCCGGGTGGTCGTCACCGGCATCGGAATGATCACCCCGATCGGGTACGGACGGGAAGAGGTCTGGGCGGGGCTGCTCGCCGGCCGCTCCGGTTTCTCCCAGGTCGGGTCCTTCGACACCAGCCGCCACAGCGCCCACGTCGGCGCCGAGATCCGGGGCTTCGACCCCGATCCCTGGATCCGGCACCTCGATCTCTCCCGCATCGGACGGGCCTCGAAGCTGGCCGTCGCTTCGGCCCGCATGGCCCTGGAGGACGCCCGGCTCGACCCTTCCCGGATCGAGCCGGAGCGGGCCGGAGTGGCCATGGGCACCACCTCCGGCGAGCCGCTGGAGGTCGAGCGCTTCAACGACCGCCTGGTCGCGGGCGAGATGGACCGGATCGGTGACGAGATCGTCTCGTTCTATCCCTGCCACTCGATCGCCGGCCAGATCGCCCGCGAGCTGGGCTTCGCCGGGGTCAACGCCATGATCCCGACCGCCTGCGCCGCGGGCAACTACGCCCTGGCCCATGCCTTCGACACGCTGCAGGCGGGAAGAGCCGACCTGATGCTGGCCGGCGGCTCCGACGCCTTCTCGCGCATCACCTACACCGGCTTCGCCCGCCTGGGAGCCATCGCCCCGGAGCGCTGCCAGCCGTTCGACCGCAACCGCAAGGGGATGATCCCCGGCGAGGGTGCCGCGGTCCTCGTGCTCGAGCCGCTGGACCGCGCCCTGGCGCGCAACGCCACGATCTACGCCGAGCTGGTGGGCTACGGCCTCTCCTGCGACGCCCATCACATGACCGCGGCCCATCCGCAGGGAGACGGCGCGGTGCGGGCGATGGAGCAGGCGCTGGCCCACGCCGGCCTGCAACCCGGGCAGGTCGGCTACGTCAGCGCCCACGGCACCGGCACGCCCACCAACGATCGTCTCGAAGCGGTTGCCATCCGCCGGATCTTCGGCTCCGCGCCGCGCACCCCGATCAGCTCCGTCAAATCGATGATCGGCCACACCATGGGAGCCGCCTCCGCCATCGAGGCCGCGGTCTGCTCCCTGGCCATCCATACCGGCTTCGTCCCGCCCACCATGAACCTGGAGGAGCCGGACCCCGACTGCGACTTCGACTGCGTGCCCAACGAAGCGCGGGAGCAGCGGGTGGACGTGGCCATGAACAACGCCTACGCCTTCGGCGGCAACAACGCCTCGGTGATCTTCCGGAGAGTGGAGGCTTGAGGCGCCGGGTCGTGATCACCGGCGCGGGAGCAATCTCCTCGCTGGCCGACTCGCCCGAAGGGCTGCACGAGGCGCTCTGCGAAGGCCGCAGCGGCCTGAAGCCGCTCGAGCTGTTCGATGTCGATGGACTGGGGCCGCAGCAGGTCGGCGAAGTACGCCCCTTCGAGCCCAAGCGCTACCTGGGCGACCGCAACCTGCGTCCGGTCGACCGCACGGCGCAGCTCCTCCTGGCCGCGGCGCAGCGGGCGCTGGAGAGCTCCGGCTGGACGCCCGAGCTGCGCAAGGAGCGCGAGGCGGGGCTCGTGCTCGGCACGAACTTCTGCAGCGTGCGAACGATCGCGGAGTTCGACCGCCGCGGCCTGCAGCTCGGGCCGTCCTACGTCAGTCCATTCGACTTCGCCAACAGCGTGATCAACGCCGCCGCCGGACAGACAGCGATCTGGCACGACCTGCGCGGGGTCAACTCCACGCTCTCCGCGGGCGAGGCCTCCGGCCTGATGGCCATCGCCAGCGCCGCCGACCTGATCCGTACCGGGCGCGCGGACGCGCTCCTCGCCGGAGGAGCGGAGGAGCTCTGCTTCGAGTCGTTTTTCGGCTATCACCGCTCCGGCCGCCTGGGCCAGGGCTTTCCGTTCGACACCCGCCGCGACGGCTTCGCCCTGGCCGAAGGCGCCGCGCTCCTGATGCTGGAGGAGGCCGAGTCGGCCGCGGCGCGCGGCGCGCGAGTGCTCGGCGAGGTCATGGGGACCGGGAGCGCCTTCGACGCCGCTTCCGACGGCACCGCCCTGGCCCGCGCCATCCGGCTCGCCCTGGAGGACGCGGGTGTCAGTCCCGAGGAGATCGGCTGCCTGAGCGCCTCGGCCAACGGCAGCGTCGAGGCCGACCGCCAGGAGGCGTTCGGGATTGCCCGCGCTCTGGGTGGACGCGCCGCGGACCTGCCCGTGACCGCGGTGAAATCCATGCTCGGCGAGGCGATCGGGGCTTCCGGAGCGCTCCAGGCCGTCGCCCTTCTGGGCACGCTTGGGGATGGCCGGCTGCCGGGCATCCGCGGGCTGGAGTCGACGGAGGAGGCCTTTCCGCTCTCCGGCGCCTCCGCCGAGACCCGCACTCTCAACGATCTGCACTATGGCTTGATCGACGCGGTCGGAAGCTCCGGCCACGTCTGTACTTTGATTTTGGCAGGAGGAAACCATGCAGAACGAGCGTGAAGTCGACGTCCTGATCGTAGGGGCTGGCCTGGCCGGCCTCTGCCTGGCCCGGCAGCTCCTTCTCTCCACGGACAAGCGCATCCTCCTCGTGGACCGCCGCGAGGTGCCGCCGGAGCGGCAGAAAGTGGGGGAGGCCACGGTCCAGGTGAGCGGCTACTACCTGTCGCGGGTCCTCGAGCTGGAGGAGCACCTCCTCCGCGAGCACTTCCTCAAGTACAACCTCCGCTTCTACTGGCCAACCG
>JANOCF010000570.1:0-6861 GCA_031412055.1 Holophagales bacterium
TCCGCTTCGCTGGTGCGCAGGATGCGCCTGCCGAGAGGGTTCTGGTTGCCAAAGTGGAGGCTCGCCATCTTCTCGCTGACCAGGGCCACCGGCAGTGCCTGCAGGTCGTCCCCGGCCTGAAACACCCGTCCGGTCCGCAGCGGAATGCCGAGGGCCTTGAAGTACTCGGGGCTGACCCGCCGGAAGTTCGCCATCAGCGTGTCGGCCGGACCGGACCGCGCCTGGTTCTCGATCGTGAACGTGGTGGTGACCGCGAAGTCGTCCACCGGCAGGGCGCTGGTCGCGGCCGCCGCGGTCACGCCCGGCAGCGTGGAGACCCGGCCGATCACGTCGCGCCAGAAGGCGACCGTCCCCGCCTTGTCGTACTCGGACTCGGGGAGCGAGATCTGCGCCGTCAGCACGTTCTCCCGCTCGAACCCGAGCTCCACCCGGTTGATCAGCGTGAAGCTCTTGAGCATCAGCCCGGCGCAGACCAGCAGGAGCAGCGCCACCGCCACCTCGAAGACCACCAGGCCGCTCTGGATGCGCCGGCCGCGCACCCCCTCGGTCGAGCGCCGGCCGCCGCCCGCCGTCAGACGGCGGTAGAGGTTCGGCGTCGAGGTCTTGAGCGCGGGCAGCAGGCCCGGCAGCAGGCCGGTCACCATCGCCAGCACGAAGGTGAAGATCAGCACGCGGTAGTCGACCCGCACGTCGCGGAGCAGCGACCCGTACTCGGTCGCGACCCGCGGCAGGAGCCAGAGGGCGGCCTCGGCCATGGGGATGCCGAGCAAACCGCCGGTCAGGGCCAGCACCACGCTTTCCGTCAGGGTCTGGCGGACCAGCCGGCTGCGGCTCGCTCCGAACGCGGCGCGGATGGCGATCTCGTTGCGCTGCTCCGAGGCGCGCACCAGCAGCAGGTTGCCGACGTTGGCGCAGGCGATCAGGAGCAGCAGGCCCACCGCCACCAGCAGCAGGAGCAGGCCGCGGCGCCGGTCCTTGACCAGGTTGTCCCGCAGGCTCTCGACGCGTACCGTGTAGCCCGCGTTGCTCTCGGGGTACTCCCGGGCCAGGCGCGCGGCGACCGTCGCCATCTCGGACTGCGCCTGGTCCAGCTTCACCCCCGGCTTCAACCGGCCTGCCACCACCAGCGGATGCTGCGGCGGCAGGTTCGCGGGATCGAGGGCCAGCGGCACCCAGAGCTCGGCGTCCTCCAGGAAGTGGAAGCCCGGCCTGGCCACGCCCACCACCACGTGGCTCCGGCCGTCGAGCGTCACGGCCCTGCCCAGGATGTCCGGATCGGCGCCGAAGCGCCTCTCCCAGAGATGGTGGGAGAGGATGACGGACAGGGGGCCGCCCGGCCTGTCTTCCTCGGGCAGAAAGCCCCGGCCCTTCTCCGTCTCCGCCGCCAGGAGGCCGAAGAGCCCCGCCGTCACCGCCGCGCCCGGCACCTGTTCCGGCTCGCCGCCGCTGGTCAGGGTGTACGGCTTCGGGAGCATCGCTTCCAACCGCTCGAACGACTTGCTCTGTTCGCGCCAGGTGAGGTAGTTGAGCGCCGAGACGTTGTACTCCTCCGGCTCGCTGCCGGGCCCCCGGTGCACGTCCAGCAGGACCGTCAGGCGGTCGGCGGCCGGGTACGGCAGGGGCCGCAGGAGCACCGCGTCCACCACGCTGAAGATGGCGCTGTTGGCGCCGATCCCCAGGGCGAGGCAGAGGACGATCAGCATGGCGAACCCGCGATGCTTCCGCAGGAACCGAAGGGCGTAGATGAAGTCCTGGCGCAGGCTTTCCATGTGGCTGGCGGTCCGTCCTAAACGAAATTTCCACCGATTCTAAAAGAGAAACGGTCGTGTGGCTACTCTTCAGGTGCCGGCAACCGCGATTGGCGAGACGGTCCGGAGAGAAGACAGGAAGTCGCGGATGTGGCGGTGGCTCTCCCGCGGCTTGAGGAGCAGGGAGATGTTGTGCCTGCGCCCCATGGCGTGGGAGACCGCGCCGGGGAACACGGCCTTCAGCCCGTCGAGCTGCCGGGCGAAGACATTGCCCTCGGAATGGAGGATCAGCACCCGCCCTTCCAGCCCCGGGAAGTCCTCTCTGCGGAGCGGACGGGCCTCGTGGAGGTTGGCCATGAGCCCGTAGCGCGCCAGGACCCGCGGCTTGTCCAGAAGCTCGGCGAAGCGGCGCCGGAAGTGCTCCTCGACCACGCGGGCCTGGGGGGGCTCCACGTCCCCGGCCGCCTCCAGGCTGGCGACCATCCGGCGCAGCACCCGGTGCAGGTAGCCGCGCAGCAGGGGCCAGGGGAGCAGCCGGCCGAAGCGGAGATCGCGGCGGATGCGGCTGCCGAGCGTGGGATCGGGCAGGCCGGCATGGACCAGGACCAGGGCTTCGACCCGCTCGGGGTGCTCGCGGGCGAAGGCCTGGGCCACGTAACCGCCCAGGGTCTGGCCGACGAGCACGGCGCGCTCCGCGCCCAGCTTGTCCAGAACCCGGACCAGGGCGTCGAGCTGCTCGCGGATCGAAGAGGTGTCCGGGTAGTCGAAGGCCGTCACCCGGTGATCGGTCTCAAACTCCGCGACCTGCTGCCAGAGGGAGCTGGCGTCGCCGAGCAGGCCGGGCAGGAGGAGGAGCGTCCGGCTCACGAGCGTGCACGGAAAACCGTACGCCCCGGGAAATGGAGCACGTCGGCGACGGGCGCGCCGTCCATCAGGTTGGCCTCGCTCAGGAACACGCCGAGGCTGGCGCGGATCTCGCCCTCGCGGCCGTTGCGGCAGAGGCCGCTCAGGTGCTTGAGGCCGTCGGCGAGCTGGTCGGACGGGTAGGAGGCCAGCCGGCCGATGAAGATCTTGGGATGGCGGGTCTTGGAGATGCTCTCCCCCGAGACCTCCAGCTCCTCGAACAGCTTCTCGCCCGGACGCAGGCCGGTGTAGACGATGTCGATGTCCTCATACGGCCGCAGGCCCGAGAGGGTGATCAGGTCCCGCGCCAGGTCCAGGATGCGCATCGGCTCACCCATGTCGAGCACATAGATCTCGCCCCGGTCGCCCATGGCGCCGGCCTCGAGGACGAGCTGCGCCGCCTCGGGGATGGTCATGAAGTAGCGCATCATGTCCGGGTGGGTGACGGTCAGCGGCCCGCCGCGCGCGATCTGCTCGCGGAAGATCGGAATGACCGAGCCGGCCGAGCCCATGACGTTGCCGAAGCGCACCGCCACGTAGCGGGTGGCGAAGCGGTGGTCCAGCTCCTGGATCACCAGCTCGGCAATGCGCTTGGACGCGCCCATCACCGAGCTCGGGCGCACCGCCTTGTCGGTCGAGATCAGCACGAAGCTCTCGACCCCCAGCTCGCCCGCGGCCTCGCCGAGGATCTTGGTGCCGAAGACGTTGTTCTTGATCGCCTCGCTGGGGTTGCACTCCATCATCGGCACGTGCTTGTGCGCCGCCGCGTGGAGGATGACCTCGGGCCGGAACTGCGCGAGCAGCGTCTTGATGCGCGGCGCGTCCACCACGTCACAGATCAGCGGGCGGATGTCCAGCTCGGGCCGGAGCTGCCGCAGCTCGCGGTCGACCTCGAACAGGGCGCCCTCGGCGCGGTCGAGCAGGAGCAGAAGCGACGGCTTGAAGCGGGCGACCTGGCGCGCCAGCTCGGAGCCGATGGAGCCGCCCGCGCCCGTGACCAGCACGCGCCGGCCGCCCAGGAACCGGTCCAGCTCGGTCTGATCGAGGTGCACCGGCTCGCGGCCGAGCAGGGTCTCGATCGCCACGTCGCGCATGCGGCTGATCTCCACCTTGCCCTGCAGGATCTCGTAGAACCCGGGGATGGAGCGCATGCGCACGCCGCTGCGCTGGCAGATCTCGGCGATGCGCCGCAGGAGCTGGCGCCGGGTCTCGGCGATGGTGATGACCACGTGGTCGATGTCCAGCTCGCGGGCGAGCTTGGGCAGGTCGCGGATGGTGCCGAGCACGCGCACGCCGTGGATGACCGTGCCCAGCTTGAGCGGGTCGTCGTCCACGAAGCCCATGACCTCGATGTCCATGTCGCCCCGTCCCTGGATCTCGCGCACGGCCAGCACGCCGCCGCGGCCCGCGCCCACCAGGAGGACCGGCTTGCGCCGCCCTCGCCGGGATCCCAGGGTATGGGTGGCGGTGCGGTCCAGCCGGTCGCGCTCGTAGCTCTCGTAGAGGACCCGCCGCAGCACGCGCACGCTCAGGGTGCCGCCGAAGGCCAGGGCCGCGTCGATCACGATGACCGAGATGGGCACGCGCCAGAGGTGGAACTGGTCCGCCAGGCCGAAGCGCAGGAGCAGGAGGACCAACACCGAGGCCGCCGCAGCCTTGAGGAACGACGGCACCTCGCGCAGGCCCACGTAGCGCCAGATGAAGCTGTAGACGCCCGCGATGCCCAGGGCCGCGAACTGGAGCAGCAGCACCAGGGGGAATTGGACCAGCATGCGGTGCAGCTCGCCTTCGGGCAGGCTGAACTCGAAGCGCAGGAAGTAGGCGAAGACGAACGAGCCCACCAGGACCCCGAGGTCCATGAAAAGCTGGATCTGCCGGTAAAGCAGGCGGGTCCAGAACGGGGGCCGGGGCATCGGCTGCGAGTCCTGAATCACCGCCAACCCCCTTCGATCTCATCCCGTTGCGGCTGTACCGGCCGGCGCAGCCGCAGCACGGCCAGGGCCGTGGCGCCGAGCACGCCCAGGTCGGTCATCCAGGTGCGGCGGGAGAGATAGTCGCGGTAGCCGCGCAGCTTCCAGGGGAGGAGCCGCTCGCGGTAGAAGCCCTCAACGTCCTCGACACCGGAAAGGAGGGCTTCCTCATCGCGCAGGCGGAGGGTCACGGGGTCGGTGAGGCCGGGCCGGGCCGACAGCACCTGCCGCCACAGAGGGTCGGCCAGCTCCACGTAGCGCGGCACCTCGGGACGCGGGCCGACCAGCGACAGGTCGCCGCGGACCACGTTCCAGAGCTGGGGCAGCTCGTCGAGCTTGAAACGCCGCAGCCACCGGCCCGCGGGCGTGATCCGCGAGTCGCCCGACGCCGTGAGCTGGGTGCCCTCGGGGGCCAGCTTCATGGTACGGAGCTTGAGCAGGGTGAACGGCCGGCCGTTCAAGCCGACCCGCTGCTGCCGGAACAGGACCGGCCCCGGCGAGGTCGCGGCAACGGCTGCTCCGGCGAGAAGGAGAAGGGGCGAGGCGGCCACCAGCCCGGCGAGGGCCAGAGCGGTTTCCACGCCACGGGAAAGACCGCCGGCAGCCGTAGTCTCAGCTCCTCCGGCCATCCCGGCGATATTGCTCACAGATTCCTTGGACGACAGACACAACATGCTCATGCTCCGCATCCGTCATCGCGGGGAAGAGAGGCAGCGTCACCAGCCGCTCCCATACCTGCGAAGCCACCGGCAGGTCGTCCGCCGACCAGCCGAAAGTCTCCGCGTAGTAAGGGTGCAGATGCAGGGGTCTCCAGTGAACTGAGCACCCGACGCCCGCGTCCTTCAGCCCCGCGACGAAACTGTTCCGATCAATCGCTAGCTTTGCGAGCATGAGTTTAACAGGAAAAAGGTGCCACGAGTGAATCCGGCCGGCCGGAACCGGCGGCAGCTCAAGCTCTTCCAGGTTTGAAAGCTTTTCAAGGTACCGCTGGGCCAGGCGCTCGCGGGCAACCCGCAGCTCCTCGGCGCGGGCGAGCTGGTGGATGCCCAATGCCGCGGCCACGTCGGTCAGGTTGTACTTGAAGCCCGGCGCGAGGATGCGGTAGTCCCAGCTCCCGCCCTTGCTGAAGCGCCCCCAGGCGTCGTGGGACAGGCCGTGCAGCGACATCATCCGCATGCGCTCGGCCAGGGTCGCGTCCGCGGTCGTGGCCATGCCCCCCTCGCCCGTGGTGATGGTCTTGTTGGCGTAGAAGGAGAAGCAGGTCACCGCTGCCGTCCCTTCCCCGCTGCGCTGCCAGGAGCCGTCCGCGCGCTGCCAGGATGCCGGAAACGCGTGCGCCGAGTCCTCCACGACCCACAGGCCGTGGCGCCGGGCGAAATCCGTGAGCGCGTCCATGTCCATCATGTGGCCGCCCACGTGGACCGGGATGATGCCGACCACCTCCAGACCCTCCCCGGCCGCGTCCGCGAGCCTGCGCTCCGCGTCCTCCAGGTCCAGGTTCAGGGTGACGGGGTCGCAGTCCACCAGGACCGGCACGGCGCCGGTGTAGCGCACCACCTCGGCGGTGGCGGCGAAGGTCATGGTCGGGACGAGGACGGCCTGTCCGCGGCTCAGGCCCAGGGCCTCGACCGCCAGGTGGAGCGCCGCCGTGCAGGAGTTGACCGCGATGGCATGGGGCGCGCCCACGGCCTCGGCGAACGACTCCTCGAAGCGCTTCACCCGGGGTCCGGTGGTGAGCCAGCCGGAGCGCAGGGTGGCCACCACCTCGTCGATCTCGGCCTCGGTCAGCTCGGGGCGGAAGAACGGTACGTTCATGCTTGGGTGACTCCTAAGAAGGACTTGACCGGCTTCACCGAGTCGGCCTCAGGGCTTTGAGAACGTGAGAGATCCGCCGCGCCGGCCAGCTCCGGCCGCGCGGCGTCTCCTGCTCGACGACGCCGGGATGCGCCCAGATCCTCCGGCGCAGGGAGCGCCATCCCGCCCGGCTCGCCCGGCCCGAAAGCAGCCGGGCGAGGACGATCCACTCCAGACCGAGGGAGTCGGCCCCCTGCCCGGCCCGGCGGGCGACCCTGCGCTCCAGGGGGCGGAGAGTAGCGAGCAGGCGCTCGGCGATCTGGCGGTTCGGCTCCGATCCCCAGAGCCGGGCGGCCTCGGCGGCGGCCAGTCCGGCCGGGAGTTGGAGGTCCCAGGCGGCAGCGAGCGCCACGACCTCATCGGCAAGGTCCGGACCAGCAGCGACG
>JANOCF010000571.1:0-2545 GCA_031412055.1 Holophagales bacterium
GGCCCTCGACCAGGGCGACGGCGCCGGAGCGGCGGTCGATCCAGACATTCCAATCGGGACCGGCGGTGGACCGGAACGCTGCGATGTCGGCCAGGGTGGCCTGGCTCAGCTCGCTCTGGATCAGCGAGAGCTCCCGGGGCGCGGGGGTCGCGACAAATCCGGCGGGAGCGACTACGAGCGAGTGCAGCGGGTCCGGCTGCGGGACAACAGTTGCGGCCGAGGTCGCCGGCAAAGCGAGGCCGCTCAGCA
This sequence comes from Holophagales bacterium, assembly GCA_031412055.1. Classification (GTDB taxonomy): domain Bacteria; phylum Acidobacteriota; class Thermoanaerobaculia; order Multivoradales; family UBA5704; genus DATMER01. The sequence goes on from JANOCF010000571.1 coordinate 250, forward strand.
CGGCCAGCGCTGCCGACAAAAGCCTTTTCATTTTGGAACCTCCTATAGAAACCCGACGATAGGTCCCGCGTTGTGCGGGAAGCGGCCGGTTGCGGGGAGGGCCGCTCTGGTGGAGGCGCCAGTGCAAAGGTAGTACCACTATCATTGAGATAGTTCCACTACTACACACAAAGGCTTGTCTGTATTGATTTTTAGAGCGAGATCCGTGCCAGTCGCAACGCCCTGGCTGGAACTTCCAGCTGCGGGGATCGTAGAAGGTGTTGCACAGCAGGTTCTGGGCAGGGGAAGGTTTTACCTCCGCTGGGGGCGCGCCTGTCCGCAAAATGAGGCACGCGTTCCCGAGATATTCGGCCTTCGATCCTTTGGCATCAGTGTTATCATCACGGCCGAAACGCCGGTCTTGAGTGTTCCCGATCGCATGAATCCGATGCCCTCCGTGCGCGGCGGCTCTGCCGTCGACATCCCGCTCTCGCAAGGTCAGCGTGCTCTCTGGTTCCTCCAGAAGCTGCGGCCGGAAGCGGGAGCGTGGAACATTGCGGCAGCCGCGCGGGTGCGGGACGGGCGATGGGACGGGCGATGGGACGGGATAGACCCCGTCCGGATGCGCCGTGCGTTCGAACGGCTGGCGGGGCGGCACGAGGCGCTGCGGCTGAGCTTCCACGATGGCCCGGAAGGGCCGGTGCAGCGGCTGCGATGCGGGAAGGCGGTGGACTTCGCGGAGGAGGACGCCCGGGGTTGGGGCGAGGAGCAGCTCCGGGTCGCGCTCCAGGAGGAAGCGGGTCGGCCGTTCGACCTGGAGGGGGATCCTCTGCTGCGCATCCGGGTGCTCCGGACTGAAGAGGGGCACGTGGTCCTGCTCGTGGTCCATCACCTGGTCGCCGATCTGGGCTCGCTCGCGGTCATGGTGCGCGAGATCGGCCTGCTCTACGAGGAGGATGAGCTTCCAGCGGCGCCACCCCCATACTCCGCTTTCGTGGACTGGCAGCGGGAGCGCCTGGAGGGGAGGCACGGCGAGCGGCTGTGGGAGCACTGGCGGGACCGTCTCGCCGGCGAGCTGCCGGTCACCGGGATGCCGGCCGACCGTCCCCGCCCACCGCTTCAGACCTTTCGCGGGGGCTCGCGTGTCCGGATTCTCGGGCCGGAGCTGTCCGGGAGGCTGGGGAGGCTCGCGGCCGGGCGCCGGGCCACGCCTTTCGTGGCGCTGCTGGCGGGTCTGAACGTGTTGCTGTACCGGGCGTCGGGCGCGTCAGGCCAGACCGACCTGATCGTGGGCTCGCCCACCTCGGGCCGGACCGCCCCCGGGTTCGAGGAGACGGTCGGGTACTTCGTGAACCCGGTGGTCCTCCGCTCGGACCTGTCCGGCTCCCCCGGTTTCGGCGAGCTGCTGGAGCGGGCTCGGGGCACGGCTCTGCGGGCTCTCCGCTACCAGGAGTACCCGTTTGCCCAGCTCGTGGAGCGGCTGCAGCCGGAGCGGGACCCTTCGCGCTCGCCTGTCTTCCAGGTGATGCTCGCCTTCCAGAAGGCCCACCTGTCCGACACCGGGGATCTCGCCGCATTTGCCCTCGGGATCGAGGGAGCCGTGGTGCGCACGGGGCCGCTCGTGCTGGAGTCGCTGCCCCTGGAGCGGCGCTTCGCCCAGCTCGACCTGGAGCTGATGGCCGCGGAGACATCCAGGGGAATCGAGCTGGCCCTGGCGTTCAACGCGGACCTGTTCGAGCCGCAGACCTCCGAGCGCCTTCTCGGGCATCTGGAGACCCTCCTGCAGTCAGCGGTCGACGACCCGGAGCGCCCCATCGGAGAGCTGCCGCTGCTCACCGCCGCCGAGCGGGATCAGCTCCTGGAGTGGAATCGGACCTCCACTCCACTCCCCAACCGCCTGGCCCACGAGATCTTCCACGAGCAGGCCGCCCGCGATCCCGGGAGGACAGCCGTCGTAGCGCCGGACGGCACGCTGACCTATGGCGAGCTGAGCGCCCGCGCGCACCGGGTCGCCAACGCTCTGCATATCGATCCGGAGGAGCCGGTCGCCGTCTGGACCGAGCGCGGAGCCGACCTCCTCGCCGCCTTGCTGGGCATCCTCGAAGCGGGAGGCGTCTACCTCCCGCTGAATCCGGACCACCCGCAACCCCGTCTCGAGCGGATGCTGGACCTCAGCCGATCTCGCACCGTGATCGGGCGGGGGCTCCCTCTCCCGCAAAGCGGGGGAGGGCAGGGGAGGGGGTCTTTTCCGGACAACCTCGCCTACCTCCTCTTCACCTCCGGCTCGACCGGAGAGCCGAAGGGCGTGCTGGTCCCC
>JANOCF010000572.1:0-8475 GCA_031412055.1 Holophagales bacterium
ACGAGGGGCTCGGCAAGATCGACGCCGGCGACCTCGAAGGGGCGAAGCAGACGTTCCAGCGCGTGCTGGAGATCCAGCCGAGCTACTTCGCGGCCCGCGAGTACCTGCAGCAGCTCGAGTCCGGCGTGGTCCCCACGACCCGGCCCGCGACCCGGCAGGAGCTCCAGGCGAGCGCTCTGCCGGGACCGTCCGACCTGCTCGACGGCGGAGATCTGAAGGAAGAGATCCTCATCCCGCCCGACCCGTCCGAACTGGCCGCGTCCGATCGCCAGAAGCCCAGGCCCAGGGCGGCTCCGGCGCGCCAGGGCCGGGCGCGCAAGCTCTTCGCCATGGTGGGCAGCGCCGTGCTCGTGCTAGCCCTGGCCGGCGGAGCGTTCGTCTACTTGAACAAGGACCGGCTCTTCCCCAACTCCGAGGCGGGCGATCCCACGATGCCGCTCGGGGCTCCGGCCCAGGACCCCATCGCGCGCGCCCAGGAGCTGCACAAGAACGGCCGGACGGAGATCGCCATCCGCCAGCTCAGCGTGGTCCCCGCGGACGACCCGGCTTATGCCCGCGCCCAGGAGCTGATCGCGGAGTGGAAGAGCGCCGCACCCGCTCCCCTCGCTCAGGGATCCGGCGCGGCGGCGGCACCGGCCGTGGCCGTTCCGGCGGCTCCTCCGGTCGACAACGCGCGGCTGGCGGCGCTGGCGACGGCCCGGCAGGCGTATCAGCAGGGCAGCTACCTCGATGCCATCAAACAGCTCGAGGCGGCGGCGGAGCAGGGTCAGCTCGATCCGTCCGACGCCCAGCTCCTCGCCAACGCGCGAAGCCAGACCGGGTCGCTGGCCAGCCAGATCGACCTCGTCAAGCAGCACGAGTGGGAGCACGCCCTGCGCGACCTCTGGCGCCTGCACGAGTCGGAGCCGGGCAACCGCGACGTGACGCGGCTGATGGTCGACTCGTACTACAACATGGCCCTGCGCGACCTGCAGCGGATGGACACCGGCAAGGCGATCGAGAACCTCCGCGAAGCCTCCGGACTCCATCCCCAGGACCAGGAGCTCCGGCGCCAGCTCCTGTTCGCCCAGACCTACCAGGAGAGGCCCAAGGATCTCCTCTACCGGATCTACGTCAAGCACCTCCAACTGCGATGATGCGACACCAGGAAGAAGAACCGATCGACGACGAACCGCTGCTTTTCGACCTGCCGCTCGAGACCGAGCGGCAGCCGGCTCCCGAGCGCAAGCGCGCCAGGCTCCCCAGGGAAAGGCCGCCCGCGCCTCGCGAGCTGGAGCTCGACGATCCCTCCCAGGAGGGAAGCTCTCAGACCGCTGCCGATCTCGGGGAGCCCCGCGCGAGCCTCGGCACCCGGCTCGCGGCCGGAGCCGCCGACCTCCTGGTCCATGCCTCGGTCGTGGTCGGGGTGCTGCTGGGATGCCGCTCCCTGGGCGTGCGGCCGGTCCTCGCCGACTGGCCGGCGGTGGCGCTGTTCCTCCTCTCCTTCTCGTTCCTCTACACCGTCGTGCCGCTCGCCTTCTGGGGACACACTCCGGGCATGGCCTGGGCCGGGCTCGACGCCCGCAGCCGCGACGGCGAGGCGCTGGCCTTCGACCAGACGGCGCGGCGCTGGCTCGGCGGAATCGCCACCATCCTGCTCGCGGGTCTCCCACTCCTGCTGAGCCTGCGGGGCCGCTCGCTGAGCGATCTCCTCAGCGGCTCCGAGACCCTGTCCACGCGCGCCTGATCCGTTCCAGGGAATGACGCCACTCGACAGGCCCGAACCGGCCGGCACCCATGCCCGGCAGCTCGAGGCGCTCAACGAGATCGCGCGCACCGCGACGCTGGATCTCGAGCTGCGCCCCATGCTGCAACGGATCACCGACACGCTGATGCAGAAGTTCTCGTGGCCGTTCGTGGCCTGCGCGTCGGTGGACCTGGAGCAGGGCATCTTCGTCTGCGAAGCGCTCTCCACCCGCCTGCCCAGCGCCGTGAACGTCGGCTACGCCCGTCCCCTGGGCACGGGCGTCGTGGGCGAGGTCGCCCTGAAGGGCGAACCGATCCTCCTGGACAACGTGCACGCCGCTGCGAACTACGTGGAGACCATGCAAGGGGCCTGCTCCGAGCTCTGCGTGCCGGTGCGCCATGGCGGGCGGATCGTGGCCATCCTGAACCTGGAGAGCACGGAGCCCGGCGCCTTTCACGACCAGCTCCCGCTGCTGGAGACCGTGGCCGAGCAGATCGCCGGCGCCATCAACTGTGCCCGCCTCTACGGAGAGGTTCAGCGCCGCGCCCGGCTCCTGGAGATGGTCAGCGAGGTCTCCAAGGCCGCCCTGGAAGCGGGCGAGCTCGGCCCGCTGCTCGACGGCATCGTGCGCTACGTGCAGCACCAGTTCTCCCTCTCGCTGGTCTCCATCCTCCTGGTCAACCAGGACCGGACCGAGTTCGAGCTCGCGGCCCGGCAGGGAATCCTGGAGCTGAGAGTCGACCCGGGCGCCAGGTGGCCGCTCGGCACCGGCATCGTGGGCAGGGCCCTGCGTCTCGGCGAGCCGCAGCTCGCGCTCGACGTGCGCACCGACCCGGACTATGTCCCTCTCCACGAGGCGGTCTCGTCCGAGTTCGTGCTGCCGATCCGCTTTCACGACCAGACTCTGGGCGTCTTCGACCTGGAGAGCACGTCGCCGGACTCCTTCTCGAACGAGAACTGCGTGGTCTTCAAGACCTTCGCGGACCAGCTCGCCGGCGCCATCCACATGGCGGCCATCAACCAGCAGCTCGAAGCGGCCAACCAGCGCCTGCAACGGCTATCGTCGATCGACGGCCTGACCGGCATCGCCAACCGGCGCCAGCTCGACGAGACGCTGGAGACCGAGTTTCGGCGCGCCTTCCGGCACGACACGCCGATCTCGGTGGTGATGTTCGATCTGGACGAGTTCAAGCGCTTCAACGATGCGTACGGCCACCAGGCCGGGGACGAGTGCCTGCGCCAGGTGGCCGCGACGCTGCGGGACGGGCTGCGCCGGGCCGGCGACCTGGTGGCCCGCTATGGTGGAGAGGAGTTCGCGGCCGTGCTCCCGGAGTCGGATCTCCGGGGAGCGCTGCTGTACGCGGAGGCTGCCCGCGCCGCGGTCCAGAACCTGTCGATCTCCCACGGGCACTCGCAGGTGGCCAGGGTGGTCACCCTGAGCGTCGGAGTGGCCGGGTCGCAGCCCAGACGCGGAGGGACGCCCAACGAGCTGATCGCCCGAGCCGATCAGGCCCTCTATGCAGCCAAGCGCAAAGGAAAGAACCGGGTCGAAAGCGCGGGGGATTAAGGGCGCAGCATGCTGCGCCCGATTACCTCTCACGCCATATAGAAATCCCCATCCAGAGATTCCCAAGCCCCGTCGCCACCGCGAACGCGAGCAGCGGAAGCCCGTCCGGCCAGAGCGCGGCCAGCCCGCCGACCTGATAGATCAGCCCGCACGTCCGCAGCGGCCCGAAGGCGAGGCCTCCCAGCAGGTAGAAGGAGTGGCCCAGGAGCAGCAGCCAGAGCCCGGGAAGCGCCCAGGCCAGATCCTGCCAGACCAGGAGCACGGAGAGGACCAGCGCCGCCAGGGACAGGTTGCCCTGGATGCTCAGCACGAACGAAGAGAGCGGAGTCCCGCCGGTCCCGAGCCCCTTGCCGGAGCGGAGGATCGCCACCCTCTCCACGGCACCGCCGAGGAGGATGGCGCCCGACCAGGCGAAGAGCACCCCGGGAGCACCGCCGACGCGGAAGGCCAGCGGAGTCGCCAGCGCAATCAGCGGCAGCAGGACGGACCAGGAGAGCCAGGACCAGGGAGAGCGGAGGAAGGGGCGGCTTGCCCTGCGAAAGTGCTCCCGCACCGGCTCGAGGTCGTCCTCGCCGGTGCGGGTGGTGGTGAAGAGCGGGTCGTATTCGCTCAGATGTTAAAGGAGATCAACCTTCGGTGAGATGGAGCTGCGCTTCGGCCCGGCGGACAGCCCGCTGGCGGGCGGCGAACTCGGAGTCGGTGACCATGGGCATCTCCTTGGCCTCGTCGAGCGCCCGCTCGACGGCGGCCCGGTCGATATCGGTCAGCGCCTTTGCCTGCTCGGTCAGAAGCGTCAGACGGTTCTCCACCATCTGGGCGAACCCGCCGTCGACGAAGAACGTGTGGTTCCCCTCCGGACTCTCGACCCGCAACTCGCCGATGCCCATCTTGAAGAGCAGCGGCGCGCGGCCGGGCAGGATGCCGACCTCGCCGTCGTGCGCCGGAAAGGCGACGAACGTCGCGTCGGCTTCGAGCACGGCCCGCTCCGGAGTGATCACGCTGCAGTGAAACGTTTCTTTACTCGCCATGGCCTCAACCTCGCGGGACGCTTATCCCCGGTTATCCCTGAGCCGCCATCTTCTCGGCCGCGGCCGCCGCATCCTCGATCGCGCCGACATACATGAACGCCTGGTCGGGCAGGTGATCCCACTTGCCGTCGCAGAGCTCGTCGAACGAGCGGATCGTGTCCTCGCGGGAGCAGTAGATGCCCGGCAGGCCGGTGAACTGCTCGGCCACGAAGAACGGCTGCGACAGGAAGCGCTCCACCTTGCGCGCCCGGCGGACGATGATCTTGTCCTCTTCCGAGAGCTCGTCGACGCCGAGAATCGCGATGATGTCCTGCAGGTCGCGGTAGCGCTGGAGGATCTGCTGGACCTTGCGGGCCACCGCGTAGTGCCGGTCGCCGATGTACTCCGGCGCGATGATGCGGCTGCTCGACGCGAGCGGATCCACGGCCGGGTAGATGCCCTTCTCCGAGATGCTCCGCTCCAGGTTCACCGTGCTGTCGAGGTGGGCGAACGCGGTGGCGGGCGCCGGGTCGGTGTAGTCGTCGGCCGGCACGTAGATCGCCTGAATCGAAGTGACGGCGCCGCGGCTGGTCGACGTGATGCGCTCCTGGAGCTCGCCCATCTCCGTGCCCAGCGTCGGCTGGTATCCCACGGCGGACGGCATGCGGCCGAGCAGCGCGGACACCTCGGAGCCGGCCTGCGAGAACCGGAAGATGTTGTCGACGAACAGCAGCGTGTCGACGCCGGTCTGATCGCGGAAGTACTCGGCCATGGTGAGCGCCGACAGGGCCACGCGCAGGCGGGCTCCCGGCGGCTCGTTCATCTGGCCGAACACCATCACCGTCTGATCGATGACGCGCTTGCCGGTGTCGCCGATCTTGGCCTCCTGCATCTCCAGCCAGAGGTCGTTGCCCTCGCGCGTGCGTTCACCAACACCGGCGAAGCAGGAGTAGCCGCTGTGGAAGCGGGCGAGACGGGCGATCAGCTCCTGGATGATGACGGTCTTGCCGACGCCGGCGCCGCCGAACAGGCCGGCCTTGCCGCCGCGCACCAGGGGACAGAGAAGGTCGATGACCTTGATGCCGGTCTCGAACAGCTCGGTTTTCGAGGAGAGCTCGGACAGCTCGGGCGGCGCGTGGTGGATGGGCCGGCGCTCGGTGGCGTGCACCGGGCCGAGGCCGTCGATGGGCTCGCCGACCATGTTGAACACCCGGCCGAGGGTCTCGATGCCCACGGGCACGCTGACCGGCGCGCCGGTGTCGAGAATCTGCACGCCGCGCTGGAGACCGTCGGACGATCCGAGGGTGATCGCGCGGACGCGGCCGCCGCCGAGGTGCTGGGCCACCTCGCACCAGAGCGTCTCCTTCACGGTCTCGCCGAGCACCGTGCGCGCGACCTCGACGCGCAGGGCGTTGTAGATCCCGGGCAGCTGGTCCTCCGCGAACTGCGCGTCCAGCGTGGAGCCGATCACCTGGGTGATCTTGCCGTAGTTGCCTTGAGTAGCCGTCGTGGCAGGTGCGTTTTGCATCATGGTTTCCAATTCTTGAAGGGCTCAGGACAGGGCGTTGGCGCCGCCAACGATGTCCAGAAGCTCCATGGTGATCTGCGTCTGCCGGGCGCGGTTGTACTCCCGCGTCAGCGCCTTGATCATATCCTGGGCCGCGTCGGTGGCCGCCTTCATGGCCACCATGCGGGCGACCTGCTCCGACACGATCGCGTCGTTGAAAGCCTGGAAAAGCCGCACGCGCACGGTCGCGGGCAGCAGCTCGTCGAGGAGCTGCTTGGGGTCGGGCGAAAACTCGTACTCGACCGGCCGCGCCGAAGCCGAAGCCGCCGCGTCCGATCCCTGCTGCTCCGTCGAGAGCGGCAGGAGCTGCATCACGGCCGGCCGCTGCACGCCGGCCGAGTGGAAGCGCATGTAGACCACGTGGACCGAGGCGATCTCGCCGCGCGTGAAGCGGTCCATCAGGTCGTTCGCGATCGGCTCGATCTGCTCGAAGCGCGGCTTGTCGCCGAGCCCCGTCGTCTGCTCCGCCACCTCGCGCCGCAGGAACTTGAAGAAGTTGATCCCCTTGCGGCCCACCATGTGGACCCGCGGCTCCACCCCGCGACCCCGCTGCTCCTCGATGTGCCCCACGGCACTGCGCAGGATGTTCGCGTTGTAGCCGCCGGCGAGACCGCGGTCGCTGGTGATCACCACCACCGCCGAGCGGTTCACATCGTCGTGGGTCTGCAGCAGCGGGTGATCGACGTCTCCAGCTGCCCGCGAGAGGTCGGCCACCAGCTCGGCCAGCTTCTCCGTGTACGGCTTGGTCGCGACCGCGCGGTTGAATGCCGCCTGGAACCGGGCGGTCGCGATGAGCTGCATGGTGCGCGTGATCTTGCGGATGTTGCGCACCGACTTGCGCCGCTTGACCAGAACTCTACGATTTGCCATCGCGCCGTTCTCCCGGTTCCCCTACGCTCAGGCCGCCGCCACTTTGGCGTGCGACTTGAAGTCCCGAATCACCTGCTTGACGCGGTCCGCCAGATCGTTCGGCATCTCGCCGGTCTTGTCGAGCTGCTCCAGCACCTCGGGGTACTCGTCGCCGAAATGCTTGAGCAGCGCCGCCTCGAACGGCCGCACCTGCGGGACCGGCAGGTCGTCGAGGAAGCCCTGCGCGGCGGCGAAGATCGAGATGATCTGCTCGCTGACGGGATACGGGCGGTACTGCGGCTGCTTGAGCAGCTCCACCATGCGCTGGCCGCGGTCGAGCTGCCGCTGCGTGGTCTGATCGAGCTCGGTTCCTAGCTGGGCGAAGGCCTCCAGCTCGCGATACGCCGCGAGGTCGAGCCGCAGCGTGCCCGAAACCTTTTTCATCGCCTTGCGCTGGGCGTTGCCGCCCACGCGCGACACGCTGATGCCGACGTTGATCGCGGGCCGGACACCGGCGAAGAACAGGTCGGGCTCCAGGTAGATCTGGCCGTCCGTGATCGAGATCACGTTGGTCGGAATGTACGCCGACACCTCGCCTTCCAGCGTCTCGATGATCGGCAGCGCCGTCATCGATCCGCCGCTGTCGGGGAAGCGGTGGACGCGGTACTTGCCGGCATCCTGCAGCGTGGCGAGGAACGCCTCGGCCTTGTGCCGGCCGTGCGGGCGGTGGAAGAGGCCGAACTCGTCGTCCGGGCGGACCTCCGCGGGAGCCGCGAGCCCCTGCGGGTTCTTGACCGCGAGCGCGCGGTCGCGGCTGTCCTCCGGCGTGTCCTTGGGCACCACCGCGAACTCCTCGCGCAGCTTCACGCTGCGCTCCAGCAGGCGGGAGTGGAGATAGAACACGTCGCCGGGGTACGCCTCGCGGCCCGGCGGACGGCGCAGGAGCAGCGAGAGCTGGCGGTACGCCTGCGCCTGCTTCGACAGGTCGTCGTAGACGCAGAGCGTCGCGCGGCCCTCCTGATACATGAAGTACTCGGCCATGGCCGCGCCCGCGTACGGAGCGATGTACTGCAGCGGCGCGGGGTCGGCCGCGGACGCCGAGATGACGATCGTGTAGTCCATGGCGCCGTGCTCGCGCAGCTTGTCGATCAGGCCGACGACCGTGGACTCCTTGAGGCCGATCGCGATGTAGACGCAGATGACGCCGCTCCCCTTCTGATTGAGGATCGTGTCGAGCGCCACCGCGGTCTTGCCGGTCTTGCGGTCGCCGATGATCAGCTCGCGCTGGCCGCGGCCGATCGGGATCATGGCGTCGATGGCCTTGATGCCGGTCTGCAGCGGCTCGGTGACGGGCTGGCGCTCGGCAATGCCCGGCGCCTTGAACTCCAGCGGCCGGCGGTGCGGGGTCTCGATGACCCCCTTGCCGTCCAGCGGCCGGCCGAGCGGGTCGACCACGCGGCCGATCAGCTCGTGGCCGCCCGGCACGGAGAGCAGCTCGCCGGTGCGCCGCACCTCGTCGCCCTCCTTGATGCCCAGATAGTCGCCGAGGACGACCGCGCCGACCGAGCTCTCCTCCAGGTTGAACACCTGGCCGAAAGCGCCGTTCGCGAACTCCAGCCGCTCGCCGGCCATGGCGCCGGTGAGGCCGTAGATGCGCGCGATGCCGTCGCCGACCTCGAGCACCTTGCCCACCTCGGAGAGGTCGACCTCGGTGCGGTACTTCCGGATCTCCTCGGTGATGACGGATCCGATCTCGTCG
>JANOCF010000573.1:0-2512 GCA_031412055.1 Holophagales bacterium
GCTGCGCGCCGCTGGGAAGACGTTTCACAACGCTTGCCGGCGATGTACAGCGTTGGGGAGGCGCTCCCCAACGTGTACGCGGCTCGTGCGCTGACGGAGAGACGTTTCTCGTCGCGTGGGGGACGCGCGTGACGTTGGGGAAGCGTTCCCCATCGTGTACGGGGCTTGCGCGTCAGTGTGCCAGCTCGCGCACCCGCTCCATCGGCGTCGCCGCATGGGCTCGGGGCTCCTGTCCTTGGCGATGTCCGGCGACTCGTGCAGGAGCAGCATGTACTTGGGCATCTTCTTACTCCTTTCACCGACGGCAGTGGTGCCACTGCCTATCGTTCGTCCAGCCTGAATTTAATTGATCCGCGGACTCTTCCATGCAAGGATAGCCAGCATGTTGCCAGTACCCGAGGAGCCGTCAGGCGCCGCCGTGCCCATTTCGCGCCGCGTTCTGATCGTCGAGGACAACGTGGATGCCGCCGACAGCCTGGAGCTTCTCATCCAGATCTGGGGGCACCAAGTCAAAGCCGTCCACGATGGCCCGGCCGGCCTGGAGGCCACGCGGACGTTCGACCCCGACATCGTGCTCTGCGACATCGGTCTTCCCGGCGGCATGGACGGTTACGAGGTGGCCCGGCAGGCGCGCTCTCAGGGGTGCACGGCGCGGCTGGTCGCCCTGACCGGCTATGGATTGGAGGACGATCAGCAGCGCGCCCGCGACGCGGGCTTCGACCTGCACCTGACCAAGCCGGTCGACCCCAATGCGCTCAAGCGGCTGCTCGCCGTCTGACGGCTTCAGAGCAACTCTTCAAGAAGCTCTACTTCGGGCTTCCGAGCTCCCTGCAGGAACGGAAACTCGCTTCCGTCGAACTCCCGCAGATGGATGACACGAAGCCGGCCGTAGCTGTTGACCAGGAGCGGCTTGGGAGAGCTCTTGAACAGCCGGCGGCTGATCGCATCGAGCTTCGGGTTCCACCGAAGGTCGGCACAGAAGTCGTGGTATTGGTCGGTCGTGAGGAAGCCGTTGATGAACCGGCTCTCGAAGAACTCTTGCAGGAAGATACGGATGAAGACTGCCGGGTCGACCGGTTCAGCCACGGTCAGAAGCTGGCGAGGTACGAGCAAAGTAGCCCAGGCTGTCCGCCTTCTTGGCTGCGGAGGTCGTCGCGGACTTTTCCGAGGTCGTCTTTGACGAGACATTCTTTGCGACGGGCTTCTTCTCGGAGGTGACTATCTTCTTGTCCATTTCAGGGTCTCCGCTTGGCGTCTCTTCTCAGAGGTAGTATACCTCTCCCTGGTCCTTATGGCTATCGCGACCTCACTAGAATACACGAAATGGAGTTGATCTCCACCCACATTGGCGCCGACTTCGATGCCTTCGCGGCCATGATCGCGGCCACGAAGCTCCATCCGGAAGCCCGGCTCTTCTTCCCCGGATCGCGTGAGGAGTCGCTGCGCCGCATGCTGGAGAGCGGCCTGGCGGAGCTGTCCGAGGTGCGGCGCAAGGACGTCGATCCCGGGCAGATCACCCGGCTGATCCTCTGCGATGTCCGCCAGAAGGAGCGGGTCGGGGTGGTCGCCGAGTGGCTCGAAACGAACCCGGACATCGAGGTCTTGGCCTACGACCATCATCCCGACTCCGAATCGGACATCGTGGCCCGCGGCGGAATCGTGGACCCGGACGCCGGCTCGACCTCGACCCTGATGGTGGAGGAGCTGCGTCGGCGCGGTCTGCCCTGCACGTCCACCGAGGCCGACCTGCTCCTCCTCGGGATCTACGAGGACACCGGGTCGCTCACCTACGCCACCACCGGCCCCCGCGACTTCGAGGCCGCGGTCTGGCTCCTCTCCCAGGGCGGAGACCTGGCCACGGTCCGCCGCTTCGTGAGCCGGTCGCTCGATCCCGAGCGCCTGGAGATCCTCCACGGCATGACCCGCCGGCTGGAGGTGCACCGCCTTCAGGGGCACCGGATCGGGATCGTGGAGATGGACTTGGACGCCTACGTGGAGGAGCTGGCCCCGTTGGTCTCCCGCTGCCTGGAGATCTTCGACCTGCCCGTCCTCTTCGCCCTGTTCGGCGAAGGGACCGAGGGCGACCGGGTCACGCTGATCGCCCGGGGCGACCTGGAGGGCTTCGATCTGGGGGAGTTCCTGGCCGGCTTCGCCGGAGGAGGTGGCCACGCAACCGCGGCCTCGGCCCGCCTCAAGGGCGAGACTACCCTGGAGGCGCGGGAGCGCCTTCTCGAAGCGTTGCCGAAGTCGTTGCCGCCGTCCGCCCGCGCCCGCGATCTCATGATCGCGCCTTTCGTCGAGATCCCCGCCGGAACCTCCATCGAGGAGGCCAAGACCCTTCTTGTCACCCGGAGGGTCAACGCGGCACCGGTAATCACTCCGGACGGCAAGGTCGCCGGGATCGTGACCCGTCAGACCCTCGACGCTGCGCTCCAGCACCGGATGGGTGCGCGATCCGTGGATACGGTGACGACCCCGGACCTGGAGTGGGCCGATCCGTCCGCGCCGGTCG
>JANOCF010000574.1:0-12596 GCA_031412055.1 Holophagales bacterium
TGGAGGCGGGCCTCGTCGTCGACGCCGGCCAGCGTGTCGGACTCGGAGCCGCGTCCCGTCAGAAGTCCGGCAAGGGCGCTGACGGTCGGGTGCTGGAACAGGTCCAGGACCGACACGTCGCTGTCAAAGGCCTCCCGCACACGGGCGTGGACCTGGAGCAGGAGCAGCGACTGTCCGCCCAGGTCGAAGAAGTTGTCGTGAACGCCCACCCGGTCGCGCCGGAGGACCTGTTGCCAGATCCGCGCGATGGCCGTTTCCACCTCGTTGCGCGGCAGCACCACGTCGACCCGATCGTCCGGCCGCAGGCTCTCGGGAGCCGGCAGGGCCTGACGATCCACCTTGCCGTTTCGGCTGACCGGCAGCGCCTCCAGGAAAACCAAGTCTGAGGGCACCATCGATTCGGGGAGCCGGCGGCGCAAGTGGATTCGCAGCCCCTCGGAGGTGAGTATGGAGGTCTCCTCACCCAGCCGGTCGGCGCGGCTCCAGTCCGGCGGCTCCTGCCCCGGAGACAGACGCCGTCCATCGCCCGGCCGGACGGCGTAAAGATTCCAGCGATCCGTCCCTACCAGCAAGTCGTCCTGCTCGGCGTGTGTCTCCAGCCCGTGCCGCTCCAGCAGGTCGCGGATGTCTCGCAGGCGGCCGTCAGGCCCTTCGGAGTGGACCTCCATCACGGCCTGGAGCACCTTCGGCCAGTCCGCTTCGTCGAGCCCGTCGAGGACGTCCAGCTCCGCCCTCTGGACGTCGATCTTGAGGAGGTCGATCCGGTCGATCCCCTCCTCCCGGATCACGTCGGAGAGCCGGCGCAGGAGCCCCGGACGGGACTCGGGCTCAAAGCGGCCGGAGAGCAGCTCCTCTGCGCGGTCGAGCAGCCTTCCGGCCTCCCTGTCTCCGGTCCTTTCCAAGTTGTCGAGATAGCGCCGCACCACCTCGGCCTCGCGGTCCGGGACGGCGTAGTCGGCGAGACCAGACATCATGGTGTAGCGAGGGTAGAAGGTGAAGTCCGCCTGCCGCTCGAACGCGGCCAGCCCGTAGGGGAAGAGCTTTACGTTGGGTGCGTAGAGGTCGGCGTTCAGCCGCAGCGCGTCGAACACCGGCACGATCGGCTCGAACGCCCAGACACGGGCCTGCGGCCGGCCCCGCCCCGCGAGCAGGGAGAACAAACCGATGTTCGCGCCCACGTCGAAAACGCGGGCGTCCTCCGGCAGGTCGACGCCGTGCCGCAGGTACAGCCCCTGCTCGAAAAGCTCGTGGTAGAGGTAGTCGGTCTCGTTGCGGTTCTGGTGGACGACCGCCAGGCCGTTGGGCAGGAGATGGCGCGTCCGGCCCTCTACCGTCGCGGCATGGCGCCGCCGGGGCACGGCGTAGCCGACCAGTCGCTCGTCGCGCAGCGCCACCGCCGCCGCCTGGACGCCCGGGTGCTCGGCGAGCACGGACTCGATCTCGCCCAGCTCGACCCGCACTCCACGCACCTTGACCTGGTCATCCACCCGTCCCAGGAATTCGAGCCGGCCGCCAGGGAGACGCCGTGCCCGGTCGCCGGTACGGTAGAGACGGGCTCCGGGCTCGTCCCACAGCTCCGCCCAGGGGTCCGGGGGGAACCGCTCCGCCGTCAGGTCGGGCCGGCCGATGTAGCCGCGCGCCAGCCCGGCGCCGCCGATGAAGATCTCTCCGGCGATCCCGTGCGGGACCAGGCGCAGGCTCGCGTCGAGCAGACAGACGCGCACGTTGGGCAGCGGCGCGCCCAGGGATGGGCCAACCGGAGAGGTATCCAGCCGGCAGGCCGTGGCGTCGACGGTGCACTCGGAGGGGCCATACAAGTTCCAGAAGGTCCGCCCGGGCAGGCCGGCGAGGAGCGTCCACACCCCGTCGGGGATCGCCTCGCCGCCGAGGAGCAACGCCCGCGGCTGCACCGATGCAGCCCCCACCAACTCATCCATCAGCATCCGTAGCTGGGTGGGGGTGCAGTCGAGAACGTCGAGTCTGCCGTTCTCCGCGAAGTCAAGGAGGAGCCGGCCATCCAGCCGCTCCTCTTCCGGCACGAGAAGGATGGCGTGGCCGTGGCAGACCTGGACAAGCTGCTTGACGGAGGAGTCGAACCCGAGGGCGGCGTTGAGCCCGACGCGCAGAGGCCCCCCCTGCCCGGCGTAGACCGTTTCGCGCAGGGCCTCGGCCAAGTTGAGCAGCGAGTCGTGACGCACCATGACGCCCTTGGGGCGCCCGGTGGAGCCCGAGGTGTAGAGCACGTACGCCAGGCTCTCGGGGAGGGCGCCGCCGTCGAAAGGACCGTCGTCATACCCCGCAAGCGGGTCAAAATCCAGGAGGACGAGCCGCGCGCCGCCCTCCGGGAACGCCGCCGCCAGGGATTTGCGCGTCACCAGGACCGGCGCCGCTGTGTCTTCCAGCAGGAACCGCAGGCGCTCGGAAGGGAGGGCCGGATCGAGCGGGACGTAGGCGCCGCCCGCCTTCCAGATGGCGAGCAGCGCGACGAGCATCTCCGCCGAGCGCTCCAAGCATAGTCCGACCGGCACGTCGGGACCGACACTGAGGCTCCGCAGGTGGCGCGCGAGCCGGTTGGCCCGGCGCTCCAGCTCCCCGAATGTGAGGCGCTCGTCCCGGAACACCACGGCCTCCGCGTCCGGCGTGCACGCCGCCTGCGCGGCAAAAAGGTGATGCACACAGGCCGCGGGGCGTTCCGCCCTCGGTCCGGCGCCTTCCAGGAGGAGAGCGCGCTGCTCTTCCCGGCTCAGGACGTCGAGGTCCGCCAGCCGGGCGCCGGGCTCGGCCGCCGCGCCGGCCAGCACTACCGCGAGACCGGAGGCGAGCCTCGCGGCCTCCTCCTTTCCGAAGCGTGCGGAGTCGCAGAACAGCTCGATGTCCAACCCGCCGTCACGCCGGATGGCCAGGATCTTCACGGTGAACGGCTCGGTGCATCCGTAGAGTCTTTCGAGACGCGCCTCCACATCCGCGGCAAAGGGCTCGTCCGGCCACTCCTCCACCTCCACCTGCAGGACGGAGAGCCCGGCTCCCGCCGCGTCGTCGGGGAAGAGTTCCTGCCACGCGCCGGCGGCTTCCTCTGCCGCCACCACCCCGGCTACGAGACGGCGGAAGGAGAGATCACCGTCGATCCGGCATTCCAGCGGGAGGCAACGGGCGAAGAGTCCCAGGGCGCCCCCGAGCCCCTCGACCGCGCGGCCGTCGAAGACCAGGGAGAGCGGTAGGCCGGAGTCTCCGCCAAGCCGCCAGACGAGAGTTCCGAGGCCGGCCAACAGGACAGCGGAGAGGGGTGCGCCCATCGCCTTGCACGCCTGCCCGGCGGCCTGCGCGACGCCGGGCGCGGAGACGGAGCGGGGAGAGAAAGGGGCTCCGCCCGCAGCTCTCGCCAGCGGCAGCACAGAGGGACGCGGATCAGCAAACCGGCCTCGCCAGAAGACTCGGCCTTCTTCCCCTTCCTCGGCCTCTTGGAGCTCGTTCAACCAGTCGGAGACATCGACGTACTGCACCATCTCGTCCTGGGAGCTCGCGGGTTGACTCTCCGCACCGGTGGGTTGACCCTCCACACCGATGGGTTGACTCCCCATGCCCGCGGGTTGGCTCCCCGCACCGGCGGGTAGGCTCCCCGTACCGGCAGGTTGTCTCCCGGCACCGGCGGGTTGACTCCCGGCACCGGCGGGTTGGCCCACCGCACCGGCGGGTAGGCTCCCTGCACCCGCGAGTTGACTCTCCATACCCGCGGGTAAAACCGCATAGGCGTGGCCCACCCTGCCCAGGAGGAGCCGGAGCGACCGCAGGTCGGTATTGAGGGCCGGCAGCGAAACCTGGAGCAAGTGCTCCCGACCATCAAGCCTCGCGAGCACGCAGCGTAGCGGCGGACCCGTTCGCAGGTCGAAGAGGGTGCTCTCCTCACCGCGCCAAAGCTCGTCCATACGGGCCTGGACCTCCTCCGGTCCCATCCCCTGCAGGTCGATCTCACGCAGCTCGAAGTCCGGCTCGTTTGCGATTCTCTGGAGTGGCAGGTCCATGCCGGGCAGGGTCTGAAAGAGAGTGCGCAAAATTTCCGCGCGCTCGACTGTGAGCAGCAGGGCCTGGCGAAGCCGCCCCGGCTCCAGAGGTCCGCGGAGCCGGACCGCCGCGGTCGCGCGAAACGCGGAGCTGCTTCCGCCCCCGGGTAGGGAGCAGAGGCGCCGCTGTTGCGGTGAGAGGCGGAACCCCTCGATCGTTCCCGTGGTCATGCGTCACTCTCCTGCAGTTGCTTCATGATCTTCCGGCTCGCGGGGAACGCCTCCGGACCTCCCGCAGACTGCTGGTCTTGAGCTCGGCCCATCTCCGGAGAGTCGCCGTCTCCCCGACGTCCTTGGTATCCAGGTCGCGCAGGTCGCGCAGCGGTGCGTCGGGATCGGCGACCACCGCGGCAAGCAGCGCCTCGTACCGCCCGTGCAGTCGCTCCACCTCCTCGCCGCCGAACAGGTCGGCGCTGTAGGTCCACGTCGCGGAGAGCCCCTCCGGCGTGTCGAGGACCCAGAGCGTCAGGTCGAGCCGCGCCGCGTCCGAGGCCGTCTCCAGCGGCCGGAGCGCCAGGCCTGGAAGATCGGGCAAAACGGGCGGCGCGCTCTGGACGCCGAACGCCACCTGGAGGGGCGACCGCCCCCCGTCCCGACGCAGGCGCAGCTCGGACAGCAGCTTCTCGAACGGCAGCTCCTGGTGCGCCAGCGCCTCGAGGCAGACCCCGCGCACCTGCCGCAGCAACCGCCGGAACGGCAGGGCGCCGGCGAGCGAGGCCCGCAGCGGGAGCATGTTCAGGAAGCACCCGATCAACCCCTCGGTCTCCACCCGGTCGCGGCCCGCCACGGCCGCGCCGACGACCAGGTCTTCCTGATTCGTGGCTTGGTACAGAAGCGCCTGGAAGGCCGCGAGCAGCAGCATGAACAGGGTGACCTCCTCGCGCCGGGCGAGCCCCCGTAGCTCCACCTCCAAGCCGGCGGAGAGCGCGAAGCTCCTCCGGCCACCGCGACGCGTCCGAACCGCCGGCGCCGGCCTGTCGCACGGCACCAGGGCGAACGGAGGGTCGGAGCCGAGTTGCCGGCGCCAAAACGCGAGCAGCCGCTCCAGCGCCTCGCCGCGAAGCCACCGCCGCTGCCAGTCGGAGTAGTCCGCGTATTGTACGCGAAGGGGCGGCAGCGCCGCCCTCCCGCCTTGAAGACGGGTCTCGTCGCCGGCCGCCAGCTCGCGGATCAGGACGCCCATGGACCAGGCGTCCGAGACGATGTGGTGCTGGCACAGGGCCAGGACATGGAGGTCCGCCGCCAGGCGGACCAGGACGGTCCGGAAGAGCGGAGCCCTTGCGAGGTCGAACGGGCGCCGCAACTCCCCTCGAATTACGTCCCGAGCCCCCTCGCGCCGGCCCTCCGGCAAGGCCGAGAGGTCGGCAACGGGCAGAGGCACCTCGAGCCGGGAGTGGATCACCTGCCGCGGCTCGCCGCCTCGAAGAGCAAAGCCGGTGCGCAGGGCCTCATGCCGCTCGATCAGATCCTGCAGACTTCCGGCGAGCGCCTCGACGTCGAGGCGTCCCGTCAGCTCCACCGCGGCCGCCATGATGTAAGCCGCGCTCTCCCCGTCGATCCGATCGATCAACCAGAACCGCTCCTGGGCCCAGGACAGGAGCGGCTCCTCCGTGCCGGGCCGCGCCGCGAGCGGTGGCAGGAGAGGGTCCTCCCTCCGCGCCGCAGACAGGCGCGCGGCGAGGTCCGCCAGGGTTGGCGCCTCGAACACCGCGCGCAGCGGCAGCTCGATGCCCAGGGATTCGCGCACGCGGCCCACCAGCCGGGCCGCGAGCAGCGAATGTCCTCCCAGGGCAAAAAAGTTGTCGGAGCCCGACACGCCGGGGATGTCCAGAAGCTGCGCCACCAGGCCTGCCAGGAGCTCCTCCTCGGCCGTCCGCGCCGCGGCCGCCGCGGCGCCCTGCCTGCGTCCGGGCGCTGGCAGGGCGCCGCGATCCAGCTTGCCGTTAGGGCTGAGCGGAAGGGCCGGCAGGAAGACCCAGGCCAACGGCACCATGTACTCGGGGAGCCGGGCGCGGAGGGCCGCCGCGAGCGTGCCAGTGGAGGGCTCCGCGCCCTCCGCGACGACGTAGGCCACGAGCGCCATTTCGGCCGCGGAGTCGCCGCGGGCGAGGACCGCCGCCTCGCGCACGGCCGGGTGGGCCGCGAGAACCGACTCGATCTCCCCCGGCTCGACGCGGAAGCCGCGAATCTTGACCTGGTGGTCGAGCCGGCCCAGGTATTCGATCTCGCCGCCAGGCGCCAGCCGGGCGAGGTCGCCCGTGCGGTAGAGCCGCGCGCCCGGCACCGGCGAGAACGGATCGGGCACGAAGCGCTCAGCCGTCAGGCCGGGGCGGTTGAGGTATCCGCGCGCCACGGCTACCCCACCGATGTGAAGTTCGCCGGCCACCAGGACGGGCACAGGCTCGCCTGCCCGCGGATCGAACAGATGGATGCGGACGTTGTCGATCGGCCTTCCGATCGGCACCGTGCGCCTCCCGGGCTCCCTGGCGCAGGCCCAGGCGGTGACCTCGACCGCGGCCTCCGTCGGACCGTAGAGGTTATGGAGGGCGATGCCCTGGGGCTCGCCCAGGAGATACTGGAAGTGTCGTTCCAGCTCGGGAGGCAAGGCCTCCCCGCTCGCCATCACCTGGCGAAGACTGCCGAGCCGTCCGAGGCCCGGTTCCTCCAGGAAGACCTGGAGCATGGAGGGGACGAAGTGGGCCGTCGTGACCCCCTCGCGCTCGATCAGGTCGACCAGGTAGGCGCCGTCGCGGTGCCCCTCCGGCCGGACGACGACCAGGCAGGCGCCGGCGACGAGCGGAGCGAAGAGCTCCCAGACCGAGACGTCGAAGGAGATGGGGGTCTTCTGGAGCACCCGGTCCGCGGACGTGAGCCGGTAGGTCCGCTGCATCCAGAGGAGGCGGTTGACGATCCCGCGGTGGCTGTTGACCACCCCCTTGGGCCTTCCGGTGGAGCCCGAGGTATAGATGGCATAGGCGGCGTTGCCGGGTTCCGTGCCTGCTGAAAAGGGCTCCCCCCCCGCCTCGCCCTCGTCAGGGCTATCGAGAAGCACCTGGAGGACGTCCTCGGGCGAGGCCGCGGCGAGCCGCTCGGCGAGAGGCTGTTGGGTCAGCAGCACCGGCACGCCCGAGTCCTTCAGCATGAACGCCAGGCGCTCCTCCGGGTAGCCGGGATCGATCGGCACCCAGGCGCCGCCCGCCTTCAGGATTCCGAGCAGCCCCACAACCAGCTCCAGCGAGCGGTGGGCGGCGATCCCGACCAGCACCTCCGGCCCAACCCCCATGGCACGGAGACGCCAGGCGAGGCCCACGGCGCGGCGGTCGAGCTCGCGATAGGTCAGCCCCTCTCCCTCAAAAACCACGGCCAGGGCCTCGGGCGTGCGCGCGGCCTGCGCGGCGACTAGGTCATGGAGGCAGATCTCCCCCCCGTCGAACGTCGCCGCGGTGTCATTCCAGGCCGCAACGATCTGGTGGCGCTCGGCCGCAGAAAGCAGGGGGATCTCGGAGAGGCGCCGCCCCGGGTCGATGGCGGCACCGGCGAGCAGGTTCCCCAGATGGACGGCGAGCCGCCGGACCGTCGTGCTGTCGAAGAGATCGGTCGCGTACTCAATCTTGCCGGCCAGGCCTCCCCCGACGGTCTCGGCAAGGGAGAGCGTCAGGTCGAGCCTTGCGGTCGTGCCCGGCGCTTCGACCGGCGCGAGCGTGAGCCCGGGGATGCGCAGCGCGCCGGACGGAGCGTTCTGGAGAACCAGCAGGACCTGGATCAGCGGCGGGTGGGCGAGGCTGCGCTCGACCCCGAGCACGTCGACCAGCAGCTCGAACGGGAGATCCTGGTGGTCGTGGCCGGCGAGCGTCCCCGTACGGGTCAGCCTGAGAAGGTCGGCGAAGCTCTCCTCGTCACGGAGACGCGACCGGAAGACCAGGGTGTTGACGAACATCCCGATCAACCCCTCGACCTCGACCCGGTTGCGGTTGGCGACGGGCGAGCCCACCAGCAGATCGTCCGCGCCCGACCAGCGATGAAGAAGGGTCTGGAAGGCCGCGAGGAGCACCATGAACGGAGTAGCGCCCGCCTGCCGAGCCAACCCGTGTACCGCGTCCGCAGCCTCGGCAGGCAGGGAGACGGAGATGGAGGCACCACGGGAGGTCTGCACCGGCGGCCGCTGCCGGTCGGTCGGAAGCTCGAGGAGAGAGGGGGCTCCGGCCAACTCGCGTCGCCAGTGATCGACCTGCGCGTCGAGCACGGGACCGGCAAGCCGGCGCCGCTGCCAGAGGGCGAAGTCGACGTACTGGACCGGCAGCTCGGGGAGGGGCGAGTGGAGCCCCTCTGCAAACGCCTGGTAGAGGACGGTGCTCTCACGCACCAGGATTCCCAGGGACCAGCCGTCGGCCGCAATGTGGTGGACGTTCACGATCAGGGTGTGATCGTCCTGCCCATGGCGGAGGAGGTGGAGCCGGAGCACCGGACCCTGAGCCAGGTCGAAGGGCCGGCCGACCTCCCGGGTGATCTCCCGGGCGGCCTGGCACTCGCCTTCCCGCTCCCCCCGCAGGCCGGAGAGGTCGATGACCGGCAAGGGAACCGGACCGGGCGGAGCGGCCACCTGCCGCGGCGTGCCGCCGGATTCGGTGAAGGTGGTCCGCAGCGAGGCATGGCGGCGGACCACCTCGGTAAAGCTGCGCTGCAGCGCCTGCACGTCGAGGTCGCCGGCGAGGCGCAGGACCACGGGGAGGTTGTAGGCCGCGCTCCCGGGCTGCAGGCGGTCGAGAAGCCAGAGCCGCTCCTGGGCGAAGGAGAGCGGCGCCCGCCGGCGCTCCTCGTCTGGGGCCGGGACGAGCGGCGGCGCCTCGAGGCTGCCCCCTGCCGAGCGCGCGGCACCGATCCGCGCGGCGAGCCCGGCCGGAGTCGGCGACTCGAAGACCTCGCGCAGTGGGAGATCGACGCCGAAGAGCTCGCGCACGCGGGAGACCAGGCGGGTTGCGGCGAGCGAGTGGCCGCCGAGCACGAAGAAGTCGTCCTCCCTCCCGACGCTCGCCGTCTCCAGGAGATCCGCGAAGATCCCGACCAGCAGCTCCTCGGCAGGGGTACGGACCTCGCCGGACGCGGACGCAGGCTGTTGCGGCGCGGGCAGGGCCTCGCGGTCGATCTTGCCGCTGGCCGTCATGGGCATCCGCTCCAGCAGCACCCACGAGGAAGGGACCAGGTACGCGGGGAGCCTGCTTTCCAGGCGGCGCTTCAGGTCCGCGACGGAAAGCTCTCCGGGCACCAGCCACGCTGCCAAGCGGCCGTCCCGAGCCACGACTGCGGCCTCGCGCACGCCGGGCAGCGCACGCAGCGCCGCCTCGACCTCGCCGGGCTCGACGCGATAGCCGCGGATCTTGACCTGCTGGTCGATCCGCCCCAGGTACTCGATCCCGCCAGGCCGCAGGCGGGCCAGGTCGCCGCTTCGGTACAGCCGGGCTCCGGGCTCCTCTCCGAACGGATCGGGCACGAACCGCTCGGCCGTGAGGCCCGGACGGTTCAGGTAGCCGCGAGCCACCCCCTCCCCGCCGATCCAGAGCTCTCCCGGAACTCCGGGCGGGACCGGCCGTCCCCATCGATCCACCTGGTAGACCCGGACGTTCGGCAGCGGCCCGCCGATGGCGGCGGGCACCCCGGCCTGCGCGAGGTCGATCGCCGTCGCATCCACCGTGCACTCGGTGGGACCGTAGACGTTGACGAAGCGCGTCCGGGAGCGGGATCGCGCCGTCTCCCAGGTCTCCCGGTCCAGGGCTTCGCCACCGACCAGGACGAGCAACGGATCGCCGTCCTGCGCCGACAGCCCCGCCTCCAGCAGCGGCCGGAGCTGCGAGGGAGTCACGTCGAGCACGTCGATTCGCTCGCGGCGCAGCAGCTCCAGCATGGCCGCGGGATCGAGGCGTGTCTCCTCGGGCACGAGGTGGAGCGTGTGGCCAGAGAGGAGCTGGACGATCTGCTTGACGGAGCCGTCGAAAGAGAAGGAGGCGTTGACCGCCACCCGCAACGGGCCGGACTCGCCGTACACCGCCTCTCGCAGGGCTTGAGCCAGATTGAGCACGGAGCGGTGCCGGACCACCACGCCCTTGGGCCTGCCGGTGGAGCCCGAGGTGTAGATCACGTAGGCGGCAGAGTCCGGAGAGACGCCCAGAAGGGCGGAGATGTCACCTTCCCGCGCATCCGCGATCTCCTCTTCGGTCAGCAGCAGCGCGGCTCCCGAGTCCTCCAGCATCCAGGACACCCGCTCAGCCGGCCAGGAGGGATCGACCGGCACATAGGCTCCGCCGGCCATTAGGATGCCGAGGATTCCGACCACCGCCTCCGGTCTCCGGCCACACCTCAATCCCACCCGTGCCTCCGGTCCCACTCCCCGGCGCCGCAGGTGGGCCGCCAGCGAGCGGGCGCGCCGTTCAAGCTCGGCGAAGGTCAGACACCGGTCTCCGCCCACGACAGCGAGCGCTTCCGGCGTCCTGCGCGCCTGCGCCACGAACGCTTCCTGGACGGTCCCCTCCAGCACAAAGCCCCGGCAGGTCCGGTTCAGCTCGGTCAGCTCCCGCCGCTCCGCCTCTCCCATCAGCGGCAGCTCGGACAGCCGGAGCCCAGGCTCCTCCACCGCGCCTTCGAGGAGTGTCGCCAGGTGACCCGCCAGACGCTCCACCGTTGACCGCTCGAACAGGCCGGTCCGGTAGACAAGGCGCAGGAGCGCCCCGCCCTCCCGGGGCGTGGCGAAGAGAGTGAGGTCGAACTTGCTGGTGCGATCCTCAGGCTCCAGGGCGGCGAGCCGCAGCCCCCGCAGCTCCAGGGGGGGCATGGGCACGTCGCCGAAGGCGAGCATTACCTGAAAGAGCGGTGTACGGCCCAGGTCCCGCTCTTCCACCAGCTCCTCGACCAGGCGCTCGAACGGGAGGTGCTGATGCGCGTGCGCCCCCAGCATCTCCTCCCGGGCGCGGAACAGTAGTTCCCGAAAAGAGGGGTCGCCTGACAGGTCCGCGCGCAGCACCAGGGTGTTGACGAAAAACCCGATCAGGTCCTCGACCTCGCCCCACGCGCGGCCCGCCACCGGAGTACCGACCGTGAGGTCCACGGCGCCGGTGTAGCGCGCAAGCAACGCCTCCAGGGCCGTCAGCATGACCAGGAACGGCGTCGCGCCTTCGCGGCGGGAAAGAGTCTCCACCGCGGCCCAGGTGCGCGGCGGCAACTCCCGGCGGACGCTGGCGCCGCGTCGGTCCGCCACAGCCGTCCTCGGCCGGTCCGCGGGCAGGTCGAGGGTAGCCGGCGCCCCCCGCAGCCGCTCCCCCCACCAGGCGAGCTCCCGCTCCAGGACCTCGCCCTGGAGCCACCGCCGCTGCCAGACCGCGAAGTCGGCGTACTGGACCGGCAATGCGGGCAGGTCCGGTCCCTTCCCGTAGAAGGCGCTCACCTCGCGGACCAACACCCCCATGGACCAGCCGTCGGCAACGATGTGATGCAGCGTCAGCAGGAGCCGGTGCTCGGCCGTGCCCGACCGCACCAGGGTGGCCCGGAGCAGAGGCCCGGCGTCCAGTTCAAAGGGACGTAGCGCCTCATCCGCCGCGAGCCGGAGCGCCTCCTTCCCCTCCCTGGCCTCCGGCAGGCCCGACAGATCGACGAGCGGCAGCGGAACCGCCAGGACCGGGGTTACGAGTTGGACCGTCCGGCCGGCGGCCTCGCGGAAGATGGTACGCAGCGCCCCGTGCCGCGCCGCCACGGTCTCCAGGGCGCGGCGCAACGCCCCGGCATCCAGATCCCCTTCCAGGAGCACCACGGCCGGTATGTTGTAGGCCGGACTTCCAGGCTCCAGACGGTTTACGAGCCACAGACGCTCCTGAGCAAAGGAGAGCGGCAGGTCCCCGCTGGTGGCCACAGGCCGCAATGGTGGGGCCTGCAAAGGGGCGCCGAGCGACTCCTCCACCACCCGAGACAACCCTTCCGGAGTCGGCTCCTCGAAAAGGCGGCGTAGGGGGACCTCCACGCGGAGCGTATCCCGCAGGCGCGACAGGAGGCGGGTCGCGAGAAGCGAATGCCCCCCCAGGTCAAAGAAGCTGTCCCTGATGCCGACCTGCTTGCGCCCGAGCAGCTCCGCCCAGAGGCCGCAAAGGACCTCCTCCACCGGGGTCCGAGGCGGCAGGAAGCCACCCTCCTCCTGTTCACCGGACAGGGGGAGAGCGGCTAGGGCCCGGCGGTCGATCTTGCCGTACGGCGTGAGCGGCAGCTCGCCGATCTCGACGAAGGCCGAGGGCACCATCGCTTCGGGCAACCGGCGACGGAGGTGCTCCCGCAGCTCGGCGAGCGTCGCGGAACCCGCGACGTAGGCGACCAGACGATCCTCCCGCGCGAGCACCACTGCCGCGCGCACGCCGGCATAGGCAGAGAGCGCCGCCTCAACCTCTGCCGGCTCGATGCGAACCCCGCGGACTTTGACCTGATGGTCGACTCGACCCAGGAAGTCCAGGCTGCCGTCCGCGAGCCATCTCACCCGGTCGCCGGTTCCGTAGAGCCGCGCCCCGG